>NZ_JBSHNS010000486.1:0-52204 GCF_053601635.1 Pontimicrobium sp. MEBiC01747 | reverse complement strand
TCCCCTAACATATCGTTAAGGTCATCGCCTAAATTTTTTTCGTCAGACATGTAATTAATTGATTATTGATTATGGTTTAAAGTTAATAAAATAATTGGTTTATAAAAAAGCTTTATCTATTGGTTCCCATAACTCTATTTTATTACCATCGTTATCTAATATCCAACCAAATTTACCATAATCGTATTCTTCTATGTTTCCTACAACGGTTACACCTTCTTCTTTTAAAGATGCAATTAATTCTTTTAAGTTTTCAACCCGATAATTAAACATAAAATCTTTTTTAGAAGGCTCATAGTACTTAGTGTCTTCTGCAAAAGGACTCCACTGTGTAGAGCAATTGTTGCCTTCTTTATCTTTCCACCAAAAGGTGCAGCCATAATCGTCTGTATTAAAACCTAAGTGTTTTTTATACCATGCTTTAGTTTGTTTTGGGTCTTTGGTTTTAAAAAATAATCCGCCAATACCTGTAACTCTTTTTTTCATAAAAAATATTTTTTTTGATTCCTAAGGCACTAGGGATCTCTTTTATTGTATGTTGTTTATAAAGCTTACTTCTTCTTTAAATTCGTTTCGTATATGTCTATCCATTCTTCTGGTGTCATCTTTGCTGTTAGTTCGCCAATTAATTCATAAGGAATTTCTTCTAGTTTTTTAAATCTAATACAGCTTTTTCCCATATCTAGTTTACGTTTGCAATGCTTTGGGTATTCGCTAACAAACCAATCGTGAAGCTCTTTGTTTGCATAAATACCACTATGGTATAAATTCACTGAGTTTTTTTGTGAAGCAAAACTCATAAAAGGTAACGGTGTTTTAGGATCGCAATGGTAGCCACCTGGATATACTGCGTGTGGAACATAATAACCAATCATTCCGTATTGAATACCTTCTTCAAAACCTTTAGGAAGATTGTCTTTTATAACTTTTCGTAGTTTGTTTAAAGTATTTTTTCGTTCCTCTGGAACTTGACTTATATAGTCTTCTGGAGACGTTGCTTTGTATTGCATAGTGTTAAGTTTTATTTGCGCTGTAAAATTAATGCAGATATTAAAGATATAATTAATCCTATTAATACCACGGTTACAAACATTATAAATGCCATAAAACCAGATCCGCCATAGTCTTCCATTTGTTGTATTAAAACCGCTTTTTGAGTTTTATACTCTTCTGGAGTTAATGTACTTTCCATTGTTTTTAGTGTTGTATCTAAGTATTCTTGGGCAAAATCAGGATTGATTAATGTTGTATAAGCATAATCTGCAATAGCAATTCCTAATCCTACAAAAGCCGAAATTAGAAGTCCAATAATAAATGCTTTTCCTATGCTTACAATACCATTGTTTACTTGATCTCTATAATGTTTTATTCCAAAAAAGATAAAGGATAGAGAAGCTATCATAGTGGTATAACCAACAATTTCTTGAGAAGAATAACTCATACCTTTACCTAGCCAAAGTGCTAATAAAAATAAAAGTATGGCTACTAATAAGCCATAAGTACCAAATTTAATTACTGTGTTTTTCATAAGTTGTTTCGTTTAAAATTATGACCTAAAAGTAATTTAATAGCCAGTTTTTGGACTCATACTAAAGTACTAAAAGACTCATACTTTAGTCTAAAAGTAGTAATTTTAAAGGATTTGAAGAGATTTTGCAATTAAAATAGCTTGGGTACGTCGCTTAGCATTTAATTTAACGAGCAGACTAGAGACATGTGTTTTTATAGTGCTTTCTGAAACAAATAATTTACTAGCGATTTCTTTATTAGATAACCCTTCTGAAATACTTTGAAGAACTTCGTATTCACGTTTACTAATTTCTAATTCTTCAATTTTTTTATAATCAATTTTTGGAGTGGTATCAATTTCTATTGTTTTATGTAAGCTTTTTTTGTTGATATATATACCAACAAAAAAGAAAATAATAGCAATAATAGCTATCACTATTTCTATTTTTAAGTTATTAGATATTAAAGCATACTTGCTAAATTGAAAGAGTAGAAGCAAGGCTAAAATAAGTGTGCCAAAAACTAGAATCGTTTTTTTCATATTTATTGTCCAGACAATCGAAAACTGTATTAAATTTTATTTTTTAAAATTAATAAAATTTAGCTTTAATTTTATTTACAATAGTTTGTGCTAGTTTTTCTTTACTTTCTATTGTCCAGCCTGCTACGTGCGGTGATAAAATAACATTTTTAGCTTCTATTAGATATTTAAAGGCTTCGGGCATATCGTTATTAGTAAATAGGTTTTCGAAAGACGATTTTTCGTATTCCAATACATCTAGTCCAGCTCCAAGAATTTTACCAGATTGTAAGGCCTGCATTAAATGAGAGGTTACTACACTTTTTCCTCTCGCCGTGTTAATTAACCAAAATGGTTTTTTAAACTCATGTATTAATGTATTGTTAACCATACCTATAGTTAAAGGGGTTTCTGGCGTGTGTAAGCTTAGTACATCTGCATGTTTTTGTAATTCTTGTAAAGACACTTGCGTTGCATTATTATCACCTACGTTAGGTTTTAAATCGTAACATAACACTTTAACATCAAAACCTCTTAATTTTTTTGCAAAGGCTTTCCCCATATTACCATATCCAATTAAGCCCACTGTTTTACCGTCTAGTTCAATGCCTCTATTGTCTTCTCTTAACCATTGGCCTTGCCTTACTTCTTTATCTGCTTTGTTTAGTTTGTTAAAAAGCGATAATAGCATAGCTAAGCTATGTTCTCCTACGGCGTTTCTGTTACCTTCTGGAGCAGCAATAAGTGTAATGCCTTTTTGTTCTGCATAATCGCAATCTATGTTTTCTAAACCTGCACCAACACGACCTATAAATTTTAGGCTAGTTGCTGCATCTATAAAATTGGCATCTATACTAAAACGACTTCTTATTATAAAACCATCATAATTATGAATGATTTTTAGAATGTCTTCTTTGGATGCTGTATAGTTTTCATCATTTGTATACCCCAAATCGTTTAGCTGATTAATTAAGAGTGGGTGATTGGTATCTAGATGTAGAATTTTCATAGTTTTCTAGTGTATACAGGAATCTGTTAAATTGATATTTGATTTTAAATTGAAGGGTACACGGTTTGTGTTTTTTTATCTTTTACATTCCCTGTGTGTGCTGTCGTTAGTTTTTCAAATAATAATAGATGTACTTCTTCTTCGTTTTTTGTCATAGGATTATGTTCTACCCCTTTGGGTACCACAATTAGCTCCCCTGGTTTTACAATTTCTGTTCGGTCTCTAAATTGCATATATAAAGTACCTTTTACAACTTGAAATAATTCGTCTTCATGTTCGTGACTGTGCCAAACAAATTCACCCTGTATCTTGGCTAAAAGTACTTGCATATCGTCTACTGTTGCAATTCTGTGCGGGTGCCATTGTTTTGTAAACTCTGCGTGTTTGGCTTTTATATTGATTGCTTTCATAATCTAAAATGCTTTGAGAATGTTTAAATTTACGAAGTTTTGCGTTAAGG
This sequence comes from Pontimicrobium sp. MEBiC01747, assembly GCF_053601635.1. Taxonomy (NCBI): domain Bacteria; kingdom Pseudomonadati; phylum Bacteroidota; class Flavobacteriia; order Flavobacteriales; family Flavobacteriaceae; genus Pontimicrobium; species Pontimicrobium sp. MEBiC01747. The sequence continues at coordinate 48,706 of NZ_JBSHNS010000486.1, read as the reverse complement.
ATGGAGCAGTCTGTTTGAGCTCTTTTTATTTTTTATAAAAAAGCGAGCTGCGAAATGGGTATAAAAAGAGAGTAAAGCCTGATCCTTGAGTAACGCTCTAGATATTAAGAATTAATTTTGCTATCCAGAAGTATATTAATATACCAAAAATATCATTACTTGTAGTGATAAAGGGACCCGTTGCTATAGCTGGGTCTATGCCTCTTTTGTCTAAAAATAATGGAATAAATGTGCCTATTAAACCAGCGACAATAATAACGACAACTAAAGAAACGGAAATAGCCAATGCTTTTAATAGTTCTGTAGTATAACCCCAAACAAATAAAAATAAAAATAAAGCCAGTATGCTACCGTTTAATGCTGCAAGTAGCATTTCTTTTATTAGACGATTATTAATGCTTCCTTTTACATCGTCGTTTGCCAAACCTTGTACTATGATGGCGCTAGATTGCACACCTACATTACCGGCCATAGCCGCAATTAATGGTGTGAAGAAAAATAACACTGCATATTTAGTAAATGATTCTTGAAAACCCTCCATAATTAAAAAAGCTCCTACTCCACCAACAAGTCCTAAAAATAACCAAGGTAGCCTAGCTCTTGTTAATTCTAAAATACTATCACTAGCTTCTACATCTTGCGTAATACCTGCTGCTAATTGGTAATCTTTTTCGGCTTCTTCTTTTATAACATCTACAATGTCGTCTATAGTAATGCGTCCTAAAAGTACTTTGTTTTCATCTACTACTGGTATAGCTTCTAGGTCATACTTTTGCATGATTCTAGCGACTTCATCTATATCTTCGTCTACTTTTACATAATCTACTTTTGGTATGTATACTGTAGAAATATGTGCTCGAGGTGAAGCCATTAGTAGGTCTTTTAAAGAGAGACGACCTATAAGTTTTTCGTTTTCATCTACTACATAAATAGAGTGTACTCTAGTTACCTCTTCTGCTTGAGCACGCATTTCTTTAACGCATTGGGTAACGGTCCAATTTTCATTTACCCTTACTAACTCTTTTGCCATTAAGGCTCCGGCAGTGTCTTCAGAATAGGTGAGAAGTTCTTGTATTTCGGCCTTATGTTCTTCGTCTTCTATTTGAGAAATGACTGCTTCTTGTCGTTCTTCGGGAAGTTCGTTTATAATATCTGCTGCATCATCGGTATCTAGTTCCTCGATTTCTTCTGCAATCTCTTTAGCAGAAAGAGAGGATAATATTTTTTCACGATCGTCATCATCTAACTCCATCAGAATTTCTGATGTCTTTTCACTATCTAATAGCTTAATGATGTATGTGGCCTGGTTTATTTTTAATTCTCCGAGAATTTCGGCAATATCAGCGTGGTGCAAATCATTTAACAGTTCAAGAATTTCAGTATTATTTCTTGATTCTATTAATTGTTCTACGTTTTCTATAAGCGCTATGCTTATTTTAAACTGAATATTTTCGTTAGTCTCTTCCACCAAACTTTTGTTAGTATAGGGCTTAATCTGTTGATTCTTAATAAATAGAATTTTTGAAAAAGCGATTTTTAAATTATAATTTAATCGGCGTCTGGCATATCGTTTTCTATAAAACTGGTAAGTTCTATAAATTGGGATACGTTTAATTGCTCTGGACGTTTGCCAAATATAACATTTGCTTTTAAATTATCGCTTAGATTAAATGTTTTTAAACTGTTACGAAGTGTTTTTCTACGTTGCTGAAATGCTTGCTTTACAACTTTAAAAAATAACTTTTCATTACAAGGTAAGCTATAATCTTTTTTTCTAGTTAACCTTAGCACACCAGAATCTACTTTTGGTGGAGGATTAAACACGGTTGGTGGTACTGTAAATAAATATTCTGCATCGTAAAATGCTTGTGTTAATACAGATAAAATACCATAAACTTTACTGCCTTCTTTAGAGCAGATACGAGCAGCGACTTCTTTTTGAAACATGCCTGAGAATTCTGGAATTTGATCTCGTAATTCTAAGGTTTTAAATACTATTTGCGTAGAAATGTTATATGGAAAATTACCAATAATGGCGAAAGGCTCGCTGTTAAATGTTTTACTTAAGTCGTACTTTAAAAAATCTTGTTCTAATATTCTAGGTGCTAAATTGAGGTAATTGTTTTTTAAGTAGTCTACACTTTCGGTATCTATTTCAACAACGTAAGTGGTTACTGGTTTTTTTAATAGGTATTTTGTTAATACCCCCATTCCTGGCCCAATTTCCAAAACATTTTTATAGCCTTGTAATTGTAGCGAATCTGCAATTTGTTCTGCTATGGTTTCATCTTCTAAAAAATGTTGCCCTAAAAACTTTTTTGCTTTTACTTGATGATTATTAGGTTTTTGAGCCATAGTTAAATATTAAAAGAATGAAATGATAGAATTTTATAAAAGATAAGGTATTATTTAAAGTTTACAGTGTATTCGTCAATAATTTGTAATTCTGTTCTAAAGGCTAGCATCTTATCTGCAAAACGTTTTAATCCATCGGCCTTTAACTTATCTGCATCTTCTCTATAATAAGCATCTAAAGCTTCACGTGAGTATGAACGGTATTGAATAGAGTAAGTTTGTCCGCCCATTTCTTCTTCTACTAATACTTTGGTTAATTTAGCATCTTTAAACTTACCTGTGGCTAATACTTGCGGAATGTGCTCTTTTATCCATTTTAACCATTCGTCATGTGCGCTATCATCTATATTTACGGTAACATTATATATATACATCTTGAATTGTGATTTTGTAGTATTATAAATTTGAAATTCTATACGTTAATAAAGTAAATCAATTTATTAATCCAATTTTTTTGCAAATAACAGAAGTTCTTCATCAGCATCAAAAGGAAATACAGTTTTTTCGTAGTTTAACCCTAATTTTTCCAATAGTGCTATGGAGCCTTTATTGTTAGGTAATGTAATGGCTATTATACGTTTTAAGTTAAATTTATGTTTAGCTAGTTTTATAATTTCTAAAGAGGCTTCGTAACCAAACCCTTTTCTTTCGTATTCTGGAAGCATAGCAAAACCTATGTCTACATCGTCTAAGGTGTTACGTTTTATTAAACCACATGTGCCTATTGGTTTTAAGTTATTATCTTTTAAGAGTAGTTTGTAGAAACCAAAACCATTGTCTTTGTAGCTTTTAATATTGCCTTCTTTTAAAGCAGTTATAGCTTGGTCTAGTGTTTTTATATTTCTATCTCCTATATATTGTATCCAATGAGGTGTGTTTACTAGTTTTAAATAAAACGGAGCATCTTCTGTAGTAAATTTAGAAATAATAAGTCTCTTCGTTTCTGCTATTATCATCTTGTTTTAATTTATAGCATCACCTCTCAAGGCTCTAAATCTTTTACGAGATTCTACAAAGTAGATACTATCGGCATGGTTAAAAACTATAGTTTCGTATAATGCTTTTGCTTTTTCTGGTAAGGCTAATTTATTGGCATACAATTCGGCTAACGCAAATAATGCATCGTCTATAAGGATGCCTTCTTTGTAGTTTTTAATTATAGCTTCGTAGTTATCTTTTGCTTTTTCATATTCTTGCTTATCTTCAAATAATTGTCCTTGTTTTAAAAGCGTTTGCGGAATAATAGCTTCTGTTTTATGGTTCTTTAAAATAGTACTTAAAATAGTAATGGCTTCGTCCTTTCTGTTTTGAAAAGCTAACAAGTCTGCTTTGGCATAACTTTTTAAAGCTACTTGAAGTGAGTCGTCTAGTTTATTGTCTGAGATAAGCAGTTTTAAATCTAAGGCATCATTTGCTGTAAGTTGAGATGTTGAAGATTTTAATATTTTTAACTGCGATTCTGCCCACTTAAAATCACCTTTATAATAGCTTGTTTTTGCAACTTTAAAACGGGCTTCTTGAGATAAGGTGCTGTTTTTTAAACTTCGTTGTATTTGTGTGTAATAGATTAGAGCTTCATTAAACTTTTCTTCTAATACTAAAATATCACCGAGTTCTAGTTTTATTTTCGCAAGGTTAAATGTAGTAAGGTTTAGTTTTAAACTTTCTTTTAAAAAAGCAATAGCTTCTTTAGTTTTATTCTCGTTAAATGCTAAAAAGTGAGCGTAAGCAATTTGTATGTCTAAAGTATTAGAGAAACGACCAAATTCATTAATAGTATTTAGGTATTTATTATTAATATCTGGATAGTCTTTTTTAGAAGCTAGTTCTGTTTCAATTTTAAGTGTATTGTAATGAGCACTAATTTTCGTGTCTATGTCTTGAGTATTCTCTATAATAAACAAAAACATTTGCTTTGCTAAGTCGTACTTTTTATTAGTATAAGCTATTAGTGCTAATTCTTCAACACGGTCTAAAGAGGTTAGTTCTCTTTTATAGATTGCTTTTTCTTGTATAAATGCTTTTTTATAATCCTTTTGCTGAATAAACAACCAACTTAACATTTCGTTCCAGATGATGTTAGGGCTAGTCTGTATTTTTTTAAGTAGAATTTTTTTTAAGATAATATTATTTTCATTAGTGCCATTTTCACTAATAAAGGTACTAAACTCTCTTTTTATATTATTTAAATAAGAGGCATTAACTTCAGAGAAATTAACGTAGCTATTAAACATTTTTTCAATATCTCCTTGCTCTCCATAAATACGTGCCAATTGCATATTAAAATTAAGCTCTGGTTTTAAATCCATTGCTTTTTTATAAGTGGTAATAGCCTCATCTAGTAGAGAAAGGTTTTCAAAACGTCTACCTATTCCATAAGCATAATTAGCATTGGTTTCTATAGATTTAATGGCCTTATCATAGTTTAACTTGGCATTTATAGTATCTTTTTGTAAAGCATAGTTATAGCCTAATTCTATAATATATGGCCCATAAGCTCTTTTTGCTAATTGAGCTTCAATTAAATTTTGTGCTTCTGTATATTGCTCTAGTTGTTGGTGTATTTTTATTAATTGAATAATATAACTAGGATTATTTTTGTTTTTCTTTACAAGGCTTTTATAAGATATTAATGCTTTTTCAAACTCTCCATTTTTAAAATACTCTCTTGCTACAATATCGTCTTGTGCAAACGTATTGAGACTAAACAAAAAAAGAAATAGTATTAAAAACCGCATATTTATTTACTTTCTGTAAATATAACAAAAGTAGTATGTAGATATTGTGAAATAAATGCAAAAACCTGAAATTAATCAGGTTTTGCTTATAGTGTTTAAAGGGTTTTTAAAATCGTTTAGTTGTTTACAATAGCTACATTGTTTTGCTTTGGGGTGTTTATTTTTTCAACATCAGATGAAAATACTTTAAAAGCAATAACAATTAACGTAGCTAACAAAAGTAGACGTTTAATGTTTTTCATGATTTGTTAGATTTGGGAAAAATAAATTTCATAATAAAATCTATTAAATCAAACAAAACATTGAAAAAATCGTCAAATAACGTTAAAAATTAACACTTAATCGATTAAAATAGAGAAAAGAGCTACTTTTATAAGCCTTAATTTATAATTTTAAACCCTGTATATGGTACTAATACTTCAGGTATTACTATGCCTTCTTCTGTTTGGCAGTTTTCTAAAATACCAGCTAAAACTCTAGGTAAAGCTAAAGCACTTCCATTTAAAGTGTGTGCTAATTCGTTTTTACCTTCACTATTTTTAAAACGTAACTTTAATCTATTGGCTTGAAAAGTTTCAAAATTAGATACAGAAGATATTTCCAGCCAACGGTCTTGTGCAGTAGAAAATAATTCAAAATCGTAAGTTAAAGCAGATGTAAAACCAAGGTCGCCTCCACATAAACGTAAAATACGATATGGTAATTTTAGTTCTCTTAAAATTTCTTTTACATGTGCTACCATACCATCTAATGCTTCATAAGATTTTGTAGGGTGTTCTACACGTAAAATTTCTACTTTATCAAATTGATGTAATCTATTTAATCCACGAACATGAGCGCCATAACTTCCCGCTTCTCTTCTAAAACAAGGGGTGTAACCAGTTATACCAACAGGTAAATCGCTTTCAGGTAATACTACATTTCTAAATATATTTGTACCAGGAACTTCGGCTGTAGGAATTAAGTATAAGTTATCTCCAGTAACGTGGTACATTTGCCCTTCTTTATCTGGTAACTGTCCTGTTCCAAATCCAGAAGCCTCGTTTACTAAGTGAGGTAATTGGTATTCTGTATAGCCAGCAGCTGTATTTTTATCTAAAAAATAAGCTATTAAAGCACGCTGTAAACGGGCGCCTTTTCCTTTGTATACAGGGAAGCCGGCTCCTGTTATTTTGTTTCCTAGCTCAAAATCTATAATATCGTATTTCTTTGCCAATTCCCAATGTGGTAATGCACCATCATGTAATATAGGGATATCCCCCTCTCTAAAGGTTTCTTCGTTATCCTCGTCTGTATTTCCTTTAGGAACAATTGCATTAGGAACATTAGGTATTTTATATAATAACTGATTTAAATCCTCGGCTTTTGTACTTAAGTTTTCTTTTAAAGTTTCTACAAGCTTCTTTAAATCTGTTGTTTTTGCTTTTAAAACAGTTGCTTTTTCTGCTTCACCAGATTTATACAACACACCAATTTCTTTGGATAACTTATTAGATTCCGCTAAAGTGTTGTCTAATTCAGCTTGTAACGCGCGGCGTTCCTCGTCAAAAAGAATAACATTGTTAATCATTTGTGTAGCATAAATATTTCGTTTTGCTAAACGCTCGATTACGAGATCCTTATTGTCTCTAATAAATGGTACTTGTAACATGATGTTTTGTTTGGGCGTTCCCTTACAGGTCAGGCTTTACTCTTGTTTATTATCTTTTTATTTATGAATCGTGAATGTATTCATTTCGCAACTCGCTTTTTTATTTTTTTTTGGAAAATAAAAAGAGCTTAAACATATTGCTCAATCCTTAACGCAAATTATAAATTTAATTTAAAAGCGTAAAAGTAGTAAGTTTTTAGATGCTAGGAAATAATTTGTAGGTCTATTTTGAAGGAAGTAACCATTCGCTATGTGCAAAAGGATTCCATTTAACACTCGCTATATCTGTTTTTGGGTTTACTAATTGCTTATAAGGCTTTCCATTTACACTTATTTTACAATTAACGTATACTGCAATGTCTTTACCTCTTGTTTTAAAATCTTGCTTTAAATGTTGAGCAAATTGCCATATTACATCTGGTTTTGAGCTAGCCATTCGTTTTTGTTTGGCAGATAAGTAATTGTCTAAATTTATAATTTTACTTTCTTTAGTAGCTTTATCTTCTACTGTATAAACGGCAACACCATGTTTAGCACGTAGCATCATCCTCCATGACATTCTATGGCCTTCCTCTGTAAATAATACACTATCTTCAATAAAATGATGGCGGAGTGGCAATGCTATTTGAATAACAAAATAAATACAAAAAACGACTAACATAGGTTTCTTGTAAGAAGGAACTATAATCTCTGCTTTATCATAAAAAACTTTCTTTTTCAAGAATATATTTTTTATCGTTTTCGGTTCAAAAAAGAATAATGAAAATGCTAGAGATAAAAAAGGAAAAACACCAACTTGAAATACAATAGCATTAAATAAGTGGAAAAAAATAGAGGCGAAAAAAGCATACTTTCTAGTAGGTTTAAAAAGAAGCAAAGGAATAATTAAACCATCAAACAATAAACCGCCATAGCATATTAAATAGGGCATAAAATCATTTTGCAAAAAGCCTCCAATTATGGGGTAATTAGCTTTTCCTGCCATTAATATTTTTGGAAATGTTAAATCCATCCAATCTGGATACATTTTAGCAATTGAGGCGTAAGTATATAAAATGAATAATTGTACTACAAATACCCATTTACACCAACTAGGCATGGCATTGCGTTTTATGCTAGGATTTAGTTTAGCATCTATAGAGGCATACTTGTTTGCTGGGAGAAATACCATTATTGCGCTTAATAATATAAGTAAATAGTAATGGTTATTATAAGATGCTTTTTGCATAAAATAAGTACAAGACCACATTATGGTAAACACAATCATACTCATTCTATATTTGTATCCTAACATAATGAGTAAGCCAAAACACCCCATTACACAATAATATACATACATCCAATCTCCTGGTAAAGGCTGTAACCATTCAAAACCAATAAAGGAAAAAGTGAATTCTGGGTCAATTAAAGTTCTTTTAATCCAACCAGTAAAAATAGCGCCTACAGATTCTAAAAAACATAGTAACCCGAAAATAATCCTAAAGACTACAAGCGAACTGTTATCTATATATTTGAATAAAAATTTATTTAACATTGTCTGTTATATACCTTAAAGCATTTTCTTGATCTAAATATAATTGTTTTTTTAAAGCTTCTATAGATTCAAATTTTTCTTCGTCTCTTAACCGCTTTAAAATCTCAACTTGTAAGAGTGTTCCATAAAGGGAGGTGTTTAGGTCGAAAAAATGAATTTCTATAGTCTGTTTACTCCCATTAACTGTTGGGTTAGTCCCTATGTTCATCATGCCATAATAGGTTTTGTTTTGGTATATAGTTTTGGCTATATATACACCCTGCTTAGGAACTAATTTGTAAGATTCTTGTAATTGTAAATTGGCGGTAGGGAAATCAATAGTGCGCCCCAGGCCTTTACCTTTTACAACTTCTCCAGTTAATATAAAGTTATAGCCTAAATAGGCGTTAGCAGTTTCAATATCGCCTAGTTCTAGAGCATTTCTAATTTTTGTAGAACTTACAGCGACATCATTAATATCTTGCGCCGTTATTTCTTCAACTTTAAAACCATAAACCTCACCAAAAGCTTTCAAATCTTCAATATTTGCTGCCCTATTTCTGCCAAAATGATGGTCGTACCCAATAATAATATATTTTGCTTTAAGCTCTTTAACTAATATGTTTTCAACAAATTCTTTAGCTGTTAACCTTGAGAACTCTTGAGTGAATTTTTTAATAATTAAAGACGCTACACCGTAGTTAGCTAAGATGTCTTTTTTTTCATCTATAGTATTAATAAGTTTAATGTTGGCATCTTTTTGTAAAACCATTCTTGGGTGAGGAAAAAAAGTAAGAATAGTAGGTTCTAAACTTTTTTCCTTACCAACGGTAACCAAGCGTTGTATTATTTTCTGATGTCCAATATGGACACCATCAAAAGTACCTATGGTAATTACTGTTTGCTTTTCTGATTTAGGTGTAGATCTCAAAAATGAAAATAATTTATAATACAAAAATAGAAAAGCAATTGGAATAACATTAAGAGCTTCCAATATTATTAACTAATGCTTCTAAGTTTATTAAGTAATATCCTATTAAATCGATAGATTTGTTTATTGGTGTTAATATTTAGTTTATTGCATTATTTAACGTTTAATGGTGTTAAAAACAAGGTATTAAATTTGTTTTTATGATGAAAAAAAGAAAATAAGTGTTAAATTTGAGTGAATTAAAAAATCTTCATTCATGAGAACAAAATTACATTACGTATTTGTTTTGATACTATCATTGTGTGTAGGAGTAGTTTCTGCACAACAAAGCGTATGGTCATCAAGTACATTTAGAGATGGGACACAAGGTGTGTCTATGAAAAAATTAGATAAGGAAAATTATAGTATTTTTCAATTAAATATCGAAGGGTTTAAAGAGCAATTAGTTGGTGCGCCTTTAAGAAGTGCTTCTAGTGGAAAATCTAATACTATAATTACTTTTCCTAGTATAAATGGAAAAACAGCTCAATATCGAGTAGTTGAGACATCGATATTTTCTGATCCAGAATATGCTGCTATTGCACATCCAAATATTAAAACATATTTAGGATCTAGTGTAGATGGTAAAGGAACTAGAGTAAGATTCAGTGTTACACCACTAGGTTTAAATGCCATGATTTCTACACCTGGAGAAGAAACTGTGTTTATTCAACCAGCAACTAAAGTATCTAACGGACAGTATTTAGTTTACAATAGAAATGCTAGACCAGACTATTCAGAAGACTTTGAGTGTTCTACAATAGGAGAGATGGTTAAAAAAGAAGCAATGACGTTAACTAGTAGAGATGCTAATGATCAATTATTAAGAACCTTTAGAATTGCGGTATCAACAACTTCAGAATATACAGCTTTCTGGGATGATGGTAATGCTGGAAATGGTGATGCACAACAAGATGCTTTAGCTCAAATGATTTCTACATTAAACAGAAACAACGAGGTCTTTGAAGTAGATATGGCTATTACATTTGTTTTAGTTGATACTGCAGACGACCCTGCGTTAGATTTAATTTACTCTGGAACAGATCCTTATGGAGGAAACTTAAATGGGGATTTACAAACAAATCTAACAGCTACAGTTGGAGAAGCAGATTACGATATAGGACACTTATTACATAATGATGCTAATAATGGTAATGCAGGATGTATTGGTTGTGTGTGTACAAATGGAAAGGGAAGTGGATTCTCTTCTCACCAATTTGTAGATAATGATGGCGGACCATATATGGCAGATTTTTTCGATATCGATTATGTGCCACATGAAATAGGACACCAAATGGGAGCAAACCACACATGGTCATTCAACTCTGAAGGAACAGGTGTAAATGCAGAACCAGGAAGTGGTACAACCATAATGGGATATGCTGGTATTACTGGAGGAAGTGATGTACAAGATCATAGTGATCCTTATTTCCACTACCATAGTATCGATCAAATTCTTAATAACGTAACAACAGGGGCAAATACTTGTGCAGTTACTACTGCTATTACAAATGCACCACCAGTTGCAGATGCGGGAAGCGATTATACAATTCCTATGGGAACGGCTTTTATTCTTAAAGGAGCAGCAACAGATCCTGATGGAGGTGATGTTTTAACTTATACATGGGAACAAGTAGATGATGGTGTAGTGCCAAATACATCTTTTGGACCAACAAACACTAGTGGAGCGATGTTTAGATCTCGTCCACCAAGTACAAACCCTAATAGATATATGCCTATATTAAGTCGTGTATTAAATGGACAGCTTACAGAAACTAACCCAGTAGAGACTGTAGCTAATACATCTTGGGAAACTGTTTCTACTGTAGGTAGAGATTTAAATTTTGCTTTAACAGTTAGAGATAGATCTGAAGCTAATGGGGTTGGACAAATGCCTCAAACAGATTTTGATGAAATGGTAGTAACAGTAGATGGAGCATCTGGACCATTTGCGGTTACATCGCAAACAACAAATGTAAGTTGGGATGCAGGTTCAACACAGACTGTAACTTGGGATGTTGCAGGAACTGATGGTGGAGCTGTAAATACACCAACGGTAAATATTTTATTATCTACAGATGGAGGTTTAACATTTCCATTTACAATGGCATCTAATGTGCCAAACGACGGGACTCACGATGTTACTGTACCAGTAACAGGAGGAGATACTACTATGGCAAGAGTAATAGTTGAAGGTAATAATAATATATTCTATGCAGTAAATTCAACGAATTTTACGATACAAGAATCTGAGTTTGTAATTTCTGTAGCTAACCCAGTTATAGATATATGTACACCAGATGATGCTGTTTACAATTGTACTTATAATACATTCTTAGGATTTTCAGATACAACAAACTTCTCTGTTACAGGTTTACCTGCAGGAGCAAATGCTGTAATTAACCCTACATCTGCTACAGCAGATGGTACAACTTTTACTGTTACTGTATCTGGAACAGGCGCTTTAGCAACAGGTAGTTATCCTTTTGCAATAACAGGAGTTTCTGGAGCTATTACTAAAAATGTAGATGTTACATTAAATGTATTTAATGGTACAATTAGTGCAACAACATTAACGGCACCAGCAGATGGAGCAGTAGATGTTCCTGCTGATGGAAACTTAACATGGAATGCAGATGTTAATGCTCAAAATTACTTAGTTGAGGTGGCGTCAGATAGTGGATTCGCAACTATAGTAGAGTCTGCTACGGTACAAACTACATCTTACACAACAACAGCTTTAGCTGCAAATACTCAATACTATTGGAGAGTAACTGCATCTAACCAATGTGCTACAGCAGCTGCATCTGCTACATATAGCTTTACAACTGCTAATTTAACTTGTGGAAACTATGTAGATAATGTGTCTCAGGTAATCTCTGCTTCTGGAGCAGGAAATACAATTACATCTACTGTAAACGTAGGTGCAGATTTCCCTATTACAGATGTTAATGTTACTATAAATATAGATCATTCATGGGCAGCCGATTTAGATATTACACTAACTAGTCCAGCAGGAACAGTTATAGAATTAACTTCAGATAACGGAGGTAGTGGTGATAACTATACAAATACTGTTTTCGATCAAGAAGGAACAGATGGGCCTATTACAGGAGGAACGGCTCCTTTTACGGGAAGTTATGTGCCAGAGGGAGATTTATCTACCTTATATGGAGAGAACTCTGGTGGAGATTGGGTTTTAACAGTTGTTGATGATGCCAATCAAGATGGAGGAACATTTAATAGCTTCGATTTATACTTATGTGTACAAGGATCTTTATCTGTAGAGGAGTTTAATAATGAACTTACAGGTTTATTTGTATTCCCTAACCCAAATAACGGAACGTTTAATGTTAAATTAAATACATCATCTACTAATGATATTAGTATGACTGTATATGACATAAGCGGTAGACGTGTTTTTGATAAGAGATACGAAAGCAGCCCTACATTTAATGAAACAGTAAACTTAAATAACGTACAAGCTGGTATGTATATTTTAGAGGTTTCTGATGGTGTTAAAAAACAAAGTAAAAAGATTATTGTTAACTAAAACTAGTTACTCAATACTTATAAAAAAAGGAAGCCAATAGGCTTCCTTTTTTGTTTTTCTATGAAAAAAATGTCTGAATACATTACTAGAAGCATACTATTTGCCGTTATAAGCATTCATAGTATTACTAACACCAGCCAAAACAAAAGATTTAATAATTTCAATGCTTTTTTCTAACCTTTCTGGTAGCTTTTCCTGTTCTTCTTCTGTCCATTCACCTAATACGTAATCAACTTGTCTTCCTTTGCTAAAAGCATCGCTTATGCCAAACCTATAACGGTTATATTTTGTCGTGTTTAATGCATTTTGAGTGTCTTTTAAGCCGTTGTGCCCGCCATCGCTACCTTTAGTTTTAATGCGTAGACTTCCAAAGGGCAAATTAAGGTCGTCTGTAATAACTAATAAGTTTTCTAAGGGGATTTTTTCTTTAGTTAACCAATATAAAATGGCTTTCCCACTTAGGTTCATAAAAGTATTGGGTTTTAAAAATATAAAAGTTCGACCTTTTAACTTATAGGTTGCTATATCTCCTAGTTTTTGAGTCTCAAAGGTTAAGTCTTCTTTTTTAGCAAAAAAATCTAGTATTTTAAAGCCAATATTATGACGTGTGTTTTCGTATTTAGGACCAATATTTCCTAAACCTACAATAAGAAATTTTTTCATAGGGTCTTGTTCTTCAATAGTAAATGTAGCTTTACTTTTTATAAAAATATTAATAAGCTTTTTAAGCATAGAAATAATAATAATTAAGGACTCAAAAATAAAAAAGCATTCTGAATAAACAGAATGCTTTTAATATTATAAAGAATTATAAGTTTTATTCTGCTGCTGCAGTTTCTTCATCCTCATCGTCGTCATCGTCAGCATCAGATACAGATGTTCTAGAACGTTTAACTAAACATACAACAGTGTTTTCTGGATGCATAAATTTATAACCATCACTTTCTAAAGCAGTAATGTATAATTTGTTTCCAATTTTAAGTTCTGAAATATCAGCTTCAATAAAATCTGGTAAATTACCAGGTAAAGCTTTAATTCTTAAGCTACGTTTGTTTTTACGTAAAACACCACCAGCTCTAACACCTCTAGAGTTTCCTACATATGCAACAGGAATATCCATAGTAATCTCTTTATCATCAAATAATTGATAGAAATCTACGTGTAAAATTCTGTCTGTTACAGGGTGGAATTGAATGTCTTGTAAGATAGCATTATAGCTATCTCCATTTTCTAAACTAATTACAACTGTATGCGCATTAGGTGTGTAAACCAATTTTGAGAATGCTAATTCAGCTGCTGAGAAATGAACTGTCTTGTCTCCTCCGTATAATACGCAAGGAACCTGGTCAGCATTACGTAAGGCTTTTGTTGCTTTTCTGCCCACGCTTTCTCTTAGAGATCCGTTGATTGTAATCGATTTCATTTTTGTTATTTATATTTAATTATTAATTACATTAAAAATTTAGAACTTATAGACTTATTGTAATGTACATTGTGCATTACTTCTGCAAATAAGTCTGCGCAAGTTAGTACTTTTATTTTATTACTTTCTTGCTTTAATGGTATAGAGTCTGTTACTATTAATTCTTCTAGTTTAGAGTTTTCAAGTCTCTCGTATGCACTTCCAGATAATATAGGGTGTGTACAGATTGCTCTTACGCTAAGTGCACCTCTTTCCATCATTAAATCTGCGGCTTTGGTTAAAGTACCAGCAGTATCAACCATATCGTCTACTAAAACAACATTTTTGCCAGTAACATCACCAATTAATTCCATGTGAGATATTACATTAGCTTTTGCACGTTGTTTATAACAGATAACAACATCGCTTTCTAATGCCTTAGAGTATGCATAGGCTCTTTTAGAACCACCCATATCTGGAGAAGCAATAGTTAAATTATCTAGATTTAAGCTTTTTAAGTAAGGTAAAAATACTGTAGATGCAAATAAATGGTCTACCGGTTTTTCAAAAAATCCTTGTATTTGATCTGCATGCAAATCCATTGTTATAATACGGGTTGCACCAGCAGCTTCTAACATTTTTGCTACTAATTTTGCAGCAATAGGTACTCTAGGTTTATCTTTTCTATCTTGTCTTGCCCAACCAAAGTAAGGTAAAACAGCAGTAATATGTCTAGCAGAAGCACGTTTAGCTGCATCTAGCATTAACAACATTTCCATTAAGTTTTCTGAACTTGGATTGGTAGATCCAATAACAAAAATACGTTTACCACGTATAGACTCTTCATAAGATGGTTGGAACTCTCCATCGCTATAGGTAGAGGTTATAACGTTCCCTAAAGAGGTACCATAAGAGGCTGCAATCTTTTCAGCTAAAGTTTTACTTTGCGTAATAGAAAAAATCTTAGCTTCTGGCTGTGTAATAGACATAGTTAAAATGTTGTTTTGCAGTGTGTAACACTACATGTTTTTTAATTGCGTGCAAATTTAGAGTTTTTTTTCATCTATCATAATATATATAGAGACTATTTTAAAGTATTTACAGAAAAAAGATATATTTTTGCGCTTCCAATAGCTCAAGTGGCGGAATTGGTAGACGCGCTGGATTCAAAATCCAGTTTCTTCGGAAGTGTGGGTTCGATCCCCACCTTGAGTACTTTTTAAAACCTCAATCTATTTAACGTAAATAGATTGAGGTTTTTCTTTTATTTAGATTAAGTTGTTTTTTAAGATATGTGAATATTTATGATATTTGGTAGTAACTGATTTTAATATGAATATTTTGTAGAAAAGTATTATTATAAGATAAGAGTGGAAAAATAATAATATTAAACCTAGATTAAATTGCTTTTATAAATCTATTAATTTATTCATATTATATTAAAAATAACCCCAATGTTGCTCCCGTATATGTATTTACAGGACTTTTTAAGATTTATTTGTACCTTATGAGGCTTAGTTTTTTTGTTGTAAGGTGTAGTGATTTCAGAAATTTATACATTTTTAAAACTTTTATTTAACAAGTGTTTAAAATTAAAGAAACATTTTTGCCGAATAATTCTTCAAAATCAATTAACAATCCCTAATTTAAAATTTTAATGCATACGAGTTTAGTCATGTTTCAAAAACAAAAAGAAATAATTTTGGATTTGGATTCAACAAATACTTTTATCAACATTGTTGATGTAGTAGGTATTATCCAAGGAGTTCTTTTTGGCTTAATGTTTATAATTCTGAACTCTAAAAAAGAAAAAAAGAAGTATTTTGCTTATTTAGGGGGCTTTATTCTTCTTTTTTCGCTAGAGCCAATACCAAGCTTATTATACTCTCTAGACATATTAAATCAATATCCATATTTAGAGCTATTTCCAGCTCATTTTCATTTTTCGGCCTTCCCTTTATTTTACTTATATATTCAGAAAATATCGATTTTAAAAACGAAAAAAACAAATTATTGGGTTTTAATACCAGGCTTTGTCGAGTTTGTTATAGGGATATTTATTTTTATTCAACCAATTCCTATAAAATTGTCCCTAAAACCTTTTTATTATTCAATGGAATATTATGCATTTGGGCTTTTGTATTCTATTTTTATTGGAATAAAAACACTGAACTTAATAAAAAAACATCAAGTAGAAATTAAAAACCAATACACCTACTTGCTAGATAAGCAGTTAAATTGGTGTAAATGGTTCTTGTATGCAAGTATTTTATTTCAAGTTATCCTTTTAATAGATGGTTTTACGATACATAGTTTTTGGTACATTTTATCTAATGTCTCTAACTTAATATTAATTTATTGGATTTGTTTTAAAGGGTTTACACAACATTCCATAAACTCTGTGTTGGATGATTTTAAATCTTTAGACTTAAACTATAGAGAAAAAGGCTTATTGCCTTATGAAAACAATAAGCCAGAGCTTTATGTTGCAGAAGATACTATTGAAGATGATGAAAAGACATACGAATATCTGGATCATAAAGAAATGAATAATATTCTTAAAAAAGTAGATGCTTATCTAGTAGAATCTGAGGTGTATATAAATAAAGATTTTGCTTTAAACAATCTTTCTAATGCTATTAATGTACATCCAAGAAGAGTGTCGTTTTCATTAAATAAACTTACAGGATACAATTTTAATACTTATATAAATAAGTACAGAATAGATAAAGCGAAGGCCATTTTAAAAAACCCTTTAAAAGACCATTTGTCTATTGAAGGTGTAGGTATAGAAGTAGGTTTTAACTCTAGAGCTTCTTTTTATAGTGCTTTTAAAAAGTTTGAGAAATCTACACCTGCCATGTACAAAAAAAAGAGACAGGACTAATTTTGTAATTATGTTTTGAATTCAGAAATCTATACATGTAAAAGGAATTATATTAATATCTAGACTAAACAGGAATATATATTTGCATTTTTAAAACAATAGAAAAATGAAAATTTATTCTTATCAAATTAAGTTTAAGGATTTCTTTTTTGCATTAAGCGGAATTATAATAGCCATACTGGTCTATATGCTTCTTCGTTTCTATACCATTAAAGATGTTAATATACTGTATACAATACATGGGCATCAATCTCATTATAATTTAAGCCTATTGTGGTTAAGTGTATTTGTATGCTTCTTTTTCTTTTTACTCAATGTGTTTTACTTACAATTAATCATTTCTAAACGAGAAATAAAACAAGTTACAGAATCTATGCGATATGCAAATACACACATACTAAATACTTTTATATATCAAACACAAATATTAACAATAGAAGCTTCAGAAATACCTGAGTTTAATAAAGAGGTTATAAATGTTTATAATAAGTCTGTAGATGAAGCTTTAATACAATCTAAACGAATATCATCTTTAAAAAAGATTAATGAGAAAGCTATTTTAGACTGTCTCACTCCTAATTAAAATAAATACTAAAATTTAAATCAACTATAAAAATGTGCAAAATTAGATTTTTTATTATCGTAATACTTTGTTTTGTCTCTTGTTCTTTTATTTATGGGCAAGTAGGTATTAGTACAACAAATCCTCAGGCAGCTTTAGATATAGATGTAGAAACGTTAGGACTATTGCCTCCAAGAGTAAAACTGGTAAGAACAGATGTAGCTACACCTATTACAAACCCAGTTGGAGGAAATTTGGTAGATGGAACAATTGTATATAATACAGAAACAATTAATGATGTTACACCTGGATATTATTACTGGGAAGTAGATAAGTGGGTGAGGTTTGTTTCTGAATGTTGTTGTGATAATGATTTAACATTTGCAGAAAAAGCACTAGCTATTTCATCTGGTACAAACAATAATGTAAACTTAGAGTTAACATCAACAAATGCTGGTGTAGATGCTTTTAAAATAAATCATAATGGAGCATCCATTGCAGGGATATCAAATGGAACTCATGGAAGATTAATCTATTTGTATAATGGTAGTTCTAATAAAAATTTAACATTAAGAGAAAATGATGATGCAAATGGTACAAATTCTATAAATCGTTTTTCTATAAAAGAAGATTATGTAATGGGGCCAGGTATGGCAGCTTTAATTTTTTACGATGGCTTATACTTAAAGCGATGGATAGTTGTGAAGTTTAAGGAAGAAGAAGATGATTAGTATACTACCTATTTTAGATTTTTTAATTTAAAAGAAGTAGTTAGTTGGGGCCTACAAGTCTAGTGGATTGGTAACAAAAAATAAATAGTAGAAAGTAGTAATTAGGTAATAGGATCATTTTTTAAGGACTACAAAGCGTCATAATATATTCGGGAGAAATATAACTATTGACATTAATTCTAAGCGATGTGAATTTTAAATTTGATTTGTAAAATTAGGAAAACTATTTATCCTTGTTATTTTAACTCCACTAGATATTTGTAGGAAACAACAGTTAGGTCATTTTTTTATGCTTGATCTTTTTTAAGATGGTTATTGTTTTAAAAAAAACATCATAATGTTTAAGAATATAGTAATTGAGATAGTAGTATGCTATCTATATATAGATTTTTTAATTTAAAAGGAAGTAGTTGGTTGAAGAACCCCTGCAAATCTAGTGGATGGATAACAAAAAATAAATAGTAGTAACTAGGAAACAGGATTATTTTTAAGGATTATAAGGACGTCATAATATATTCGAGGAGCTAACGAAGGACGACATTAATTAATTCTAAGTTACATAATCCATAAGAAAACTATTTTAAACTTGTTATTATAATTCCACTAGATATTTGTAGGTAAATATAGAATTAGGCTATTTTTTATACACTTATTTTTAAGAGGGTTTTATGCTTAAAAAACTATTGTGAAGTTTAAGAATAAAAACAATTGAAATAATAGAATACTACAGGTTTTTAGGTTTTTTAATTTAAAAGAAGTAGTTAGTTGGGGCCTACATGTCTAGTGGATAGATAACAAAAAATAAATAGTAGTAATTAGGTAATAGAATCATTTTCTAAGGATTACAAATGCGTCATAATATATTGGGGACAAATATATAGTACTGACCTTAATTAGTTCTAAACTAAGTAAACTTTATATCTGATTTGTAAAATGAGAAAACTATTTATGCTTGTTATTGTAATTCCGCTAGATGTTTGTAGGTAAATATAAAGCTGATTTATTTTTTATAAGTTGTAAGCCTAATATGCTAATGACGTAAAATATTAATTAGTATTTTAGGGGTCTTTTATATACAATGGAGACAGAAAATAAAATACAAGCTATAAAGGTTAAAGATTTAGATTATTTAGAAGTTAACCTAATGATTAAATATAAAAATAAACCGTTATTGTTGTTGTTTTATAACAATGCTTGTCTTGGTTGTACGGGAAGAGCAATCCCTTTAGCACACAAATTTAAACAAGACTATAAAAAGATACAAGTTGTAGGAATACATGTTAATTTTGGAAATGCTAAAACTACTAAAGAAGAAATTAAAAGTATCTTTACTATAAACAATTTACCTTTCCCAATTTATTTAGACGAAACAAAAAGTGTTTACGATAGTTTTAATTGTGAAGGCACTCCACATTGGGTAATAATTAATAAACAAGGGGATGTGTACAGATCTATTTTTGGCTCGCAATATGGAGCACAAAATAGATTGTATTATGCTATAGAAAGTTTAATAAATGAAACCTAGTTTTTATTTAAAAATTTTAAAGTAAATAGTCCTCCTATCCAGGCCATTGGTAAGTAGGCTGCAACAAGATCTAAAATTATAAACCAAATAGGACCAGGAACTATATAATTAATTAAAATACCACCTATTAAAAATAGAACTCCAATAACTAATGCAAATTTCATTTTATTTTTGGCAGCTATCATTCCTGCAATAAAAGCACCAGTTAGTGTGCCTAAAGCATGAGCTAAAAAAGGAAAAATAAAGTGTCTATAATCTAAAGTGGGCATAATTTCTGCTATGGAATTTAAATCGTTTGGGTCTAAATCTGCTATGGGAAATAATATATGGCCTACTTTTACTAACCCCATATTAATACTACTACCACCAAGCCATCCAGCTAAAACGGCTAAGATGTTTCTAACTTTTGGATTCATAATTGTAATTTTTTTGAATACAGTTACAGTCTTAAAGATAAAGGATATATAATAAAATGTTATAATATACCATGTCAGTTTTAAATACATATAATATTGAGTCTGTTTTTTCTAAAAAAACATAAGATTATTATTTGTTGTAGATCATAGTTTCTATGTGCTAAATACTAGCAATAATATTCTATTTTTAATGTATATTTGAGTCACTCTAAACTCAATATTTATGTTAGAAGAACTTTGGTTTAATATACAATACGGCATTAATCACGTTTTAGATATTAATGCGTACGATCATGTCCTGTTTTTAATAGTGTTAACAGTGCCTTATTTGTTTAAAGACTGGAAACGCGTATTTTTATTAGTTACACTCTTTACGGTTGGGCACACATTGTCTTTAATTTTAGCAACATACGGAGCAGTAAAAGTATCGGCAAGTATTGTAGAGTTTTTAATACCAGTAACTATACTTGTTGTCGCTTTATTTAATGTATTTACAGCAGGCAAAGGGGCGCAAAAAGAAAAAGTAGGAGTATTGTTTTTCTCTACACTGTTTTTTGGTTTGGTACATGGTTTAGGTTTTGCAAGAGAACTATCTATTCTAGTTGGTAAAAACGATAATAAAATAGTAACACTTCTTGAATTTGCTTTAGGAATAGAGATTGCACAAATAATTATTGTTTTTATAGTTCTGTTTTTAGGATATTTAACGCAGACAGTTTTTAGATTCTCTAAAAGAGATTGGATTATGGTTGTATCAGCTATAGTTGTAGGATTGGTAATCCCTATGCTATTAAATAGAAATATATTTTAACAATAACATAAAGTTTTCATAAATCTTCAATATTTAAATTGTAATTAAAATACAATCAACTTATCTTCGTTATATTAGTTTATAAGCGTACAACTTTAGTTTTTAATGAACTAAAAAGTTTTAATGGGGCTGTAAAATAGAAAATTCCCTGTTTTTAGTACGTACTTACAATGTTAACGATAGTTTTTATACATGCCAAAACATAAACAACACAGATACGATAAAGCATACTTGCGAATAGCTGAAGAATGGGGGAAACTATCCTTTTGTAAAAGAAGACAAGTAGGAGCATTAATTGTTAAAGATAGAATGATAATATCTGATGGATTTAATGGCACTCCAACAGGGTTTGAAAACTTTTGTGAAGACGATGAGGGGTATACAAAATGGTATGTGTTGCATGCAGAAGCAAATGCAATATTAAAAGTGGCTTCATCTACACAATCCTGTAAAGGAGCAACATTGTATATTACTATGTCTCCATGTAAAGAGTGTAGTAAGCTAATACATCAAGCAGGTATTGTTAGAGTTGTTTATAAAGAAGGATACAAGGATGATTCTGGACTTAAATTTTTAGATAAAGCAGGAATAATAATAGAACAAATAGAAGATTCTAGAGCGTAATGAATACATATAAAAAATACTTCCCACTTATTATAGGTGCTGCAATAGCGGTTGGTATTTTTATTGGTGGAACACTAAACTTTAATGATAGCTCAGACCGGTTATTTACATCTAATAGTAAAAAAGACAAATTAAATAGACTTATAGATTACATAGACTACGAGTATGTAGATGAGATTAATACAGATAGCATTGTAGATGTTACAGTTAATGGTATTTTAGAGAATTTAGATCCGCATTCTGTATACATTCCAAAAGAAGAAATGGAAAGTGTAACAGAAAATATGAAAGGAGATTTTGTAGGCATTGGCGTAAGTTTTTACCCCTACAACGACTCTATTGCTGTAATACGGGCTATAGAAGGAGGGCCTAGCGCAAAAGCAGGTATAAAAGGAGGAGATAGAATTGTTTTCGCAAATGGAGATACATTGTACGGAAGAGATGGAGCAAATGGAGATTTGGTAAAACGATTAAAAGGTCCAATAAATACAGAAGTATTATTAGAAGTTTATAGAAGAGGAGAGCCAGAACTATTAAAGTTTAAAATTAAACGAGATCATATCCCTATTAAAAGTGTAGACGCCTCGTACATGCTAACAAGAACACTAGGTTATATTAAAATAAATAGATTTGCCGAGTCTACATATAAAGAATTTAAGCGAGCACTTAATAATTTGCAAAAAGATGGAGCAACAGAACTAGTGTTAGATTTAAGAGGGAATCCAGGTGGGTTTTTAGGTATCGCTGAACAAATCGTAGATGAGTTTTTAGAAGACGATAAATTAATTTTATTTACTAAAAATAAACGCGGTAAAATAGAAAAAAGTTTTGCAACTAGACGAGGTGCATTCGAAGACGGACATGTATATGTCTTAATAGATGAAAACTCTGCTTCTGCAAGCGAAATCGTAGCAGGAGCTTTACAAGATAACGATAAAGGAACCATTGTTGGTAGACGATCTTACGGTAAAGGCTTAGTGCAACGCGAAATGAAATTAGGAGATGGAAGTGCAGTGCGTTTAACGGTCTCTAGATATTATACACCGACAGGAAGATCTATACAACGATCTTACAAAAAAGGAAATGCAGATTATTTTGATGACTACTATTCTAGGGTAGATAATGGTGAGTTGCTAGATCCAGAAAAAATTAAAGTTGCAGACTCTTTAAAATTCACAACACCTAAAGGTAAAGTAGTTTATGGAGGAGGAGGTATAATACCAGATGTTTTTGTTGCTTTAGACACAGGAATGCAAAACGAAACCATTACGTTTTTACAACGTAGAGGTTATATAAATAGCTTTGCTTTTGAAGTATTAGAAAAAGATAGAACTGTTTTTAAAGATGAAACTAGGCAAGATTTTATAGATAATTATAAAGTTGAAGATGATGTAGTTGTAGAGTTTCAGGACTATTTAAAAATAAAACGCAGAACAAATATGGTTTTTGTTGCCTATAAAGAAGAAGTTAAGCAATATTTAAAAGCGGCAATAGCAGAGCAACTTTTTGGAGCTGGAGCTTTTGAAGAAGTTATTAATAAAAAAGATGTTATGATTAATGAAGTTATAACCCTAAGTGAAGAAAATAAATAACCTGCTAGGCTTTATCGTGCACTTTGGTGTGTTTTCCATTATTCCATAGTGTTAAAATATCTGTTGCTACATGTGCACCACTACCTGCAGCAATAGAAAACTGACTTCTCCAACCAGCCAAAGTACCAGCAACATATAATCCCTTTTCAATACAGTGATCTGTATTTTTTAGCCAAATTCTATTTTTTTCTATTGCAGCTCTAGGATGAGGTTCTATGTAACTTTCAAGCCCTCTTATAGTAATTAAATTTGTATAACCTACAGCTATAACAACATGCTTAGCTAGGTATTCGTTTTTATTAGTTGTTACCTTAAAACCTATAGCCGCTTTTTCTATTTGTAGCGTTTTCTCTTTATCAATTTGTTGTACTTCAGGATATAAGTCTGTTAGTTGCTGCTTACCTTCAATTAAAATATTTTTACCTAGAGTTGCAGGAGCAAAACCTAAAACATTATTTAATAAAGCGTTTTGTAGGTGAGAGGTTTTTTGGTGTGTAATTATAGCTACACACTTGTCTTTGGCATACGGTTTATTTAAGGCAGAGCCTAAAACAAGAGCGCAAGATAGGCCTGCGGCACCACCACCTATAATTAAAGTATCTATCATTTTTTTCTAGATTGTGTTTCTATTTTTTTAGAAACACGTAAAATCTGTAATAAAATAATTCCGCAAAGGGCAGCAAAAATAGTAATTAAGCCTATAATACTTTGCCCTTCAAAAGGAGTGTCCCAATTAATTTTTGTAGCATTATATATAATTAATCCAATAGCTATAATTGTAAAAATGTATGTAAAAAGTTTCATTAGTTTCTATATTTAATTTGTAAACATACTTTAAAGATACTACTATTATTAGGCAAGTAAAACCTTAATATTTTGTGCAAAAAGTTTTACAGCAATAGCTAATAAAATAACTCCAAAAACTTTACGTATAATTTTAATACCGTTTGGACCAATAAAACGCTCAATACGACTAGACGTTTTTAATACTATATAAATAAGGATAACATTTAATATAACAGCTATAATAATATTTTCTATTCTAAATTCAGCACGCAGAGACAACAGGGTTGTTAAACTACCAGGGCCTGCTATTAAAGGAAAAGCTAAAGGGAAAACAGAAGCTGTAATAGAGTTGCCATCCTCATCATCTTTATATAGGGTAATACCTAGAATCATTTCTAAAGCAATAAAAAATAAAATAAAAGCACCAGCAACGGCAAAAGAGTTTACATCTATTCCTATAAGCGACAATAGACTTTGTCCTAGAAAAAGAAAAACAATCATAATAATACCAGCAATAATAGAAGCTTTTTCACTCTGTATGTGTCCAACTTTTTTGCGTAAATCTATAATAATAGGAATGTTTCCTATAATATCTATTACTGCAAAAAGAACCATAAAGGCTGTAATAATTTCTTTAAAATTAAGAAGCATAATTTGCGCGATTTAAATTTTCGGCAAAAATAGTGCTTTAGAATTATATAGTGTATTAAACTAACGTAAAGTTTAATTAAAACACCTAAACAATTATAAGTTGTTTTAAAGGTGATATTTTTTGTAGTAATACTATATTTGTATTCTATTAGAATTAGTATTTATGTTTCAATTAGGAAAAACAATTGTTTCAGAAGAAATTATCGAAAACGATTTTATGTGCAACCTTTCAGCATGTAAAGGCGCTTGCTGTGTAGATGGAGATGCTGGAGCGCCATTAACAAAAGAAGAAACACAAATACTTGAAGATATTTACCCAGAAGTAAAGCCGTTTTTACGCAAAGAAGGTATAAAAGCAATAGAAGAGCAAGGCACATTTATTACAAGTCATTTTGGAGAATTGGAAACCCCTTTAATAGATGGTGCAGATTGTGCTTATGTTATCTTTGATGAAAAAAAAACTGCACTTTGTGGAATAGAAGAAGCATATAATCAAGGTGTCGTTTCTTGGAAAAAACCAATCTCATGTCACCTATATCCAATTAGAGTAAAAGAATATAGTGAGTTTTCTGCTGTTAATTACGACAAATGGAGCATCTGTAGTGATGCCTGTACATTAGGTAAAGAGTTACAAATTCCTATATACAAATTTGTAAAAGAAGCACTCATTAGAAAATTTGGAGAAGATTGGTATAATGAATTAGAGAAGGTAGCAGAGCAAAAACTAAATCAATAAAAACTAATTCACTTTTTTTAGTATAACTACGTTAAGCTGTTTAACAAGTTGTATAAATATTTTTATTGTAAAGAACTCATGCCTAGCATGCTATATAAGCATATTTTAAAGTGTTAAATTTTGGTATATACAAATTATAGCTTTAAAATTTTTATATGGGCTATAAAATAATTATTAAAAAAAGTAAAACACTTTAAACCTCAATAAAACACGCTAGTAACATCACATTTCAACATTTAGTGTTAAAAACTTTACGAAGTTTTAATAGATATAGGCTTTCAGAATTAGATGTAATTTGCAATCTTTGTTTGTCTCAAAACGAGTTAAAATTTCATTTCATTTTTTCATAAAAATAACACTAAATTATGTCTCAAAGCGTCGAGCCAATTTTACAAGAAAATAAAGATAGATTTGTAATATTCCCTATTCAGCATCATGATATTTGGGAATGGTATAAAAAATCTGAAGCTAGTTTTTGGACAGCAGAAGAGATCGATCTACATCAAGATCTTACAGATTGGAAAAACAAATTAAACGATGACGAGCGTTATTTTATAAAACACATCTTAGCATTTTTCGCAGCTAGTGATGGTATTGTAAATGAAAATTTAGCAGAAAATTTTGTAAACGAAGTACAATATAGTGAGGCAAAATTCTTTTATGGATTTCAAATCATGATGGAAAATATTCATAGTGAAACCTATTCGCTATTAATAGATACCTATGTAAAAGACGAAAAAGAGAAAAACGGTCTATTTAACGCTATAGAAACCTTTCCAGCAATTAAGAAAAAAGCAGATTGGGCTCTTAAATGGATTGAGTCTCCAAGTTTCGCAGAGCGTTTAATAGCATTTGCAGCAGTAGAAGGTATATTCTTTTCTGGAGCATTTTGTTCTATTTTCTGGTTAAAGAAAAGAGGATTAATGCCAGGTTTAACATTCTCTAACGAATTAATTTCTAGAGATGAAGGCGTACACTGTGATTTTGCAGTGCACCTACACGAAAAGCATTTAGTAAATAAAGTGCCAAAAGAAAGAATAAGAGAAATTATAGTAGACGCTTTAAATATTGAAAGAGAATTTATTACAGAGTCTCTTCCAGCAAGTTTAATTGGCATGAACGCCAAATTGATGGAACAATATTTAGAATTTGTAACCGATAGACTTTTAGGAGAACTAGGTTGCGAAAAAGAATATAATACAGCAAACCCTTTCGATTTTATGGATATGATTTCGCTTCAAGGAAAAACAAATTTTTTCGAGAAACGTGTATCCGAATATCAAAAAGCAGGAGTGCTTAACAAAGAAGAAGAAGAAGATAAATTCAGTTTTGATGCTGATTTTTAGATAAATGTGAATCTTCTGCCTAATAATTTAGGTAACCTAACAAAACACCACATTAAATAAAGCTACGTAGCTTCCATTAAATAAATGTGCTAAATGGAAACTGGCTAGCGTAATTAAAATAATTCATTAACTGGAATTATAATTTGCTCCCAAATAGCACGTTATAAATTTAGAATAACCAACTAACCCTTTTTCTGAATGGGCGATTCAGAAAAACTAAAAAAAGTGTAAAGTATGTTTGTAATTAAAAGAGACGGAAGAAAAGAACAAATAATGTTCGACAAAATTACTGCTAGAATTCGTAAACTATGTTATAGTTTAAACGAACTTGTAGACCCATTAAAAGTTGCTATGCGTGTAATTGAAGGATTATATGATGGAGTAACAACTAGTGAGTTAGATAATTTAGCAGCAGAAGTAGCGGCAACAATGACGACTGCTCACCCAGATTATGCACGTTTGGCAGCACGTATATCTGTTTCTAACTTACACAAAAACACAAAGAAAACGTTTAGTGAAGTTATGCAAGATTTGTATACTTACGTAAATCCTAGAACTGGTAAAGAAGCTCCACTTTTAGCAGACGATGTATACAATGTTATTATGGAGAATAAAGATAGATTAGATTCTACAATTATCTATAATAGAGATTTTGGTTACGATTACTTTGGATTTAAAACCTTAGAACGCTCTTACCTTTTAAAATTAAACGGGAAAATAGCCGAAAGACCGCAACACATGTTAATGCGTGTTTCTATAGGAATACATTTAAACGATTTAGATGCAGCCATAGAAACGTACGAATTAATGTCTAAAAAGTATTTTACACACGCTACGCCAACATTATTTAACTCAGGAACACCAAAACCACAAATGTCTTCATGTTTCTTATTAACAATGAAAGAAGACAGTATAGATGGTATATACGATACATTAAAACAAACAGCAAGAATATCGCAATCTGCCGGAGGAATAGGCTTATCTATACACAATATTCGTGCAACAGGAAGTTATATAGCTGGAACAAATGGAACTAGTAATGGTATTGTGCCAATGCTACAAGTATTTAACGATACAGCACGTTATGTAGATCAAGGAGGCGGAAAGCGTAAAGGAAGTTTTGCAATGTATATAGAACCTTGGCATGCAGATATTTTCGATTTCCTAGATCTTAAAAAGAACCACGGAAAAGAAGAAATGCGTGCAAGAGATTTATTTTATGCTATGTGGATGCCAGATTTATTCATGAAGCGTGTACAAGAAGATGGAAATTGGACACTAATGTGCCCTAATGAATGTCCAGGATTGTGCGATGTACATAGTGAAGAATTTGAAGCACTTTATACGGGTTACGAAGCAGCAGGAAAAGGACGTAAAACAATTAAGGCGCGTGAGCTTTGGGAGAAAATATTAGAATCTCAAATAGAAACGGGTACACCATACATGTTGTACAAGGATGCAGCAAACCGTAAATCTAATCAAAAGAATTTAGGAACTATCCGTTCATCAAACCTATGTACAGAGATTATGGAGTACACTTCTCCAGATGAGGTGGCTGTATGTAATTTAGCATCTATTGCATTACCAATGTTTGTTAAAAACGGAGTGTTCGACCATAAAGAGTTATTTAGAATTACAAAACGCGTAACTAAAAACTTAAATAGAGTAATAGATAGAAACTACTATCCAGTAGAAGAAGCTAAAAACTCTAATATGCGCCACAGACCAGTAGGTCTGGGAGTACAAGGATTGGCAGATACATTTATTAAGCTTAGAATGCCTTTTACAAGTGATGAGGCTAAAAAACTAAATAAAGATATTTTTGAAACCTTATACTTTGCAGCTGTTACAGCATCAATGGAAGAAGCTAAAGCAGATGGGCCATACGAAACATATGAGGGCTCTCCAATAAGTAAAGGAGAATTTCAATATAACCTATGGGGAATAAAAGATGAAGAATTAAGCGGACTTTGGAATTGGGATAAATTGCGTAAACAAGTACTTAAACATGGTGTACGTAATTCATTATTAGTCGCACCAATGCCAACAGCATCAACCTCTCAAATTCTAGGAAATAATGAGTGTTTTGAACCTTACACATCTAACATTTATACACGCCGAGTATTATCTGGAGAATTTATTGTTGTAAACAAGCATTTATTAGAAGACTTAGTAGAATTAGGGCTTTGGAATGATGGTTTAAAGAACGAAATAATGAGAGCTAATGGATCTGTTCAAAATGTAGATGTTATACCTCAAGATATAAAAGACCTATACAAAACCGTTTGGGAATTAAGTATGAAAGATATTATAGATATGTCTCGTCAGCGAGGATACTTTATAGATCAATCACAATCTTTAAACTTATTCTTAGAAGGAGCTACTATGGCTAAGTTAACATCAATGCATTTTTATGCTTGGAAAAGTGGCTTAAAAACAGGTATGTATTATTTACGTACTAAGAGTGCGGTAGATGCAATTAAATTTACTGTAGAAAAGTCTAAAAAAACAGAGCCAGTAGCTAAATCTGTAGATGCACAGCAAACTATTGTAGAACAAAAGCAACAAAAAGCAGCTAATACTGCAGCTAAATTTGCAAAAGAAACGATAGATGTAGAGCCAATGAGTCCAGAAGAAATGAAAGCTTTAATAGAGCAAGCAAAAGCAGCAGAAGGAGACGATTGCTTAATGTGTGGATCTTAAGCGAATAGCTTTTTAAAATTAATTTAAGTGTTATAAAAGCATCCTATTTTAGGGTGCTTTTTTCAGAAATACTATTACTAACTAAAATAAAACCATGAATAAAACAAATTTTAAAGTAACCCCAGATTTATATGCTAGTAAAGGGAGCCGTTTTGCTAATTACATTATAGATCTTATTGTAATATTAGCAGTGCTTTTTGGAGGGTTTATGCTTTTTGGATACTTCTATTATTCGTATGCTACAGATACAACAACAATGGATAATTTTTTAAATGAGACTAACGAGATAAATCCATTATTAGATAGGTTAATCACAGGGTTGGTTCTTGCGCTATGCTACTTTATTATGGAAACAGTACTTAAAGGAAAATCTGTAGGTAAATATGTAACAAAGACAAGAGTTGTTATGGAGGATGGTGCTATGCCAAAAACTGGAGATTTAATTAAAAGGAGTTTGTGTAGAATTATACCATTCGATCAGTTTTCTTTTTTAGGAGCACAAGGAAGAGGTTGGCATGATTCTATATCCAATACTTATGTTGTTGATGAGAAACTATTTAATGCCAAGAAAGAGTCAGCTAATAATCTAGATCAAATAGGAAAATATGTAGAAGATTAATAAATTTTACATAAAACTTATAAATAAAAAGCATCCTAAATTTAGGATGCTTTTTGTATATATATATGGACTAATACTAATCTGTTGAAGCCATCAAAGCAAAAAACTTATTAATATTAGGAAGTATTATAATACGTGTACGTCTATTTTTAGAACGCCCTTCTCTAGTGTCGTTATCTGTTAAAGGTTGGTAGCTACTACGGCCAGAAGCAATTAGTTTTTCAGGGGCCACACCATAATCTTTCTGTAGTTTTCTAACCACAGATGTAGCTCTAAGAACACTTAAATCCCAATTATCTGCAATTTTATCTGTATTAATACTTCTAGAATCTGTATGCCCTTCAACCATAACATCTATACTAGGCTCAGAATTAATAACATCTGCTAATTTTTGTAAAATAGTATTAGCTTTAGGATTTAACCTATAACTACCACTGTTAAAAAGCATTTTGTCCGAAATAGAAATCATAACTACAGTTTCATTAATATCTACACTAATGTCTTCGTCTTCATTTAAAGAACTGGTATCTATAGTACGATTTAGGTGATAATCTATAGCTAAATTCATAGAATCTTTTAAAGTTTTAGCTTGATTTAGTACATGCGGGTCTACTTGAGTTAATGTTTCTCGCATTCTTTGTTTAGTAAGGTTAGATGCTAATGTACCGTCTTCTGAGACAGCAAATTTAGTATCATTTTCTAACTTTAAACCCTCAACGTTTTCAGTTAAAGAATTAATTTTTGAATTGTATTGATTAACTCTAGCCTCTATAATAGAAAACTTGTTTTCTAGATCTTCTTTTTCTACTCGAGTTTTGGTAAGTTCATTAGTTAATTCACCTTTTTCTTGCTCTAAAGCCAAGTATTTCTTTTTAGAAACACAAGATGTAAATATTAATAAAGAAACTAATGTCATTGAAATAATTCTCATATAATTTGTTTTTTGGTTTTCTATAAATACGCTGCTATTTTGCTTATAGATGTTTAAAACGCTATTTTAAAGAAATTTTAACAATTAAAGTGAAATGTTTATAGTAATAAAAAAAGCCTAATTATAACAAGTATAATCAGACTTTTATTATAGACTAATTTATTGAGGTTATTCTTCTTCCTTAACTGTGGCAGGAACAACAGCACTATCGTGTTCGTTATAATATTCTTCCAATAAATTCATTGTAGCATTAAGTAAATCTTTAGTTTCTAAAAGTAAACCAAAGTATAATGTCGTGTTTTTAGGACTAGATTCTTCGTTTCTTGTACGCTCTACTTGTCTTGCGATTTTTGAAGTAACTAAATCGAACATTCTTGTTTTGTCATCTAAAATAGTTCCTATTTTCTCAAAAGAGCGAGAATCGAAAGCCTCTTTTATATAATTAAATAAAGTTTCTAAAACCTCATCAACCTCTTTCAATTCCTTTACTTGGCTAAATGTAAGTTTCTTATGGTTATTATTAATATGTTTATGGCTTGCTCTAGAAATGTATTCTAACGATTGGGTCATATCTTGTAAATAACCTAATATGTTAATATAGAAATTACTAGCACCTACACTAGATTCATCTAAATTTTTAATAAAATAGAAAATATTATCTCTTAAATCATCTACTTCTTCAGATAGCTTCACAACTTGTTTCTTATTCTTCTTTAAAGAACTTAAGTTTTGCTTAGCTAAACCATTAATTGCGTTTGTGTAAATTCTATTACCGCGCTTTACTACATTGGCAATGTTAGAAGCGCTTTCATGAATAACACCTTGTACAGAGCTACTTTCTGCATTAGTCAAACTGTCCTCTACTTTAGCTATTTTAGCTTTTTTGTTATGTGCAATATAGTTTCTAACTAATAGTAATATTGCTAATAGTAATAAAACAGGAGTCATTATTTCTACGTTCCAATTTAGTAAAAATGCTATAAAACCAGCAGCAATAAAGGCAATAAGTGCCGTAAAAAACCAACCAGCAATAACATTAATAACCCCAGCAACTCTATATACAGCACTTTCAGCTCCCCATGCGCGATCTGCTAAAGATGTTCCCATTGCAACCATAAATGTCACATAAGTTGTAGATAAAGGTAATTTCATAGACGTTGCTATAGAAATTAACACAGCAGCAACCATTAAATTTACAGAAGCACGAATTAAGTCAAAAGCAGGTGCTTCTTTTTTTTCAGATAATGGAAGTTCTGGTTTTTCAAATTGTTTTTCAATTTTTGCTTGAATAGATTCGGGTAAAATATATGAGGTCATTAGAGAAGCAGACATTGCTAAACGAACAAACCCACGAGATAAAAAGTTAGGTTGAAAACGTTCTTTTGTTTCTGTAGATTGACTTGATAAATCTATAGAAGTTTTAACGACACCTTTAGCCTTACTAGAAAACCATAGTGTTGCAACCATTATCATACCAGCAAAAAATAATAAATAAGATGGGGTTTCAACTTTACCTTCTAAAAAAGACATACTAAATGTATTGGCAGCTTCACCAGAAGCCATCCAGACTTCATAAGATTTAAGAGCGGTAATTGGCACACCTATAAAATTGACTAAGTCATTACCTGCAAAAGCCAAAGCCAACGCAAAAGTTCCAACTATAATAATAACTTTATAAATGTTAGTTTTTAATAGAGCCATTATAACAAATGAAATAAGCGTCCATACCACTAAACTAATACTCACAATTTTTAAAATGTGAGTTTCTAAATAATCTTTTATTTTCATGCCATCTGTGAAAGCAAAAGTTTCGTCTGCATATGGCGTACCTTTAATACCTTTTATAAAGATGAAATAGGTCATAGAAGAAAGCGCTATACCTCCAAATAATGCACCAACCCAATTGGCTTTATTTTGAAAGCTGAAAGACAATAACGCTCTAGTTATCCATTGTACTATTGCGCCAATGGAAAATGCAATAATAACCGAGAGTAATATACCAAGTATGATTTTTGTTGCAGTAGATGTATTAATATAATTTACAATTTCTGTATAATCATTACCCTTATGCCATATTTTTATTAATGCTACTGCAACTGCAGCTCCTAATAATTCAAAAACAATAGATACAGTGGTAGAAGTGGGCATGCCAACAGTATTGAAAAAGTCTAATAACAAAATGTCTGTTATCATTACTGCCATGAAAATTATCATGATCTCACTAAAAACAAATTGATCGGGGTTAAAAATGCCTTTACGGGCAACTTCCATTAAACCACTAGAAAATATGGCTCCAACAGCTACACCAATGCTAGCAACAATCATAATTGTTTTAAAAGAAACAGCTTTAGAACCTATTGCTGAGTTCAAGAAATTTACAGCATCATTACTAACACCAACTACTAAATCTGCAATAGCTAAAAGTGCTAAAGCAATAATCATAAATAAATATAAATTTTCCATTAAAAAAGGCCTAATTAATATAGGCAAATTTCATGTTTTAATTTGTACGCAATGTTAAGTTAATGTTATGTTCTAATGGCATGGAATATTAATTATTGACTAATAGTAGCTTATTTACTCTCATTAAATATGCTGTAATGTTAATATAAGTGGAGTTTTTATAAGTAGGTTAAATGTCTATAAAACAGATGTTTATGAATTCAATGTTAATTTAATGTTACGTAAATATTGTTTAAATGTAAATTTATTGTTATATTTGTTATGCAATCATTAAGTAATAAATAAAAATATATATATGAAGACAATAGTTTCACTTTTAATGTTATTAGCAGTAACACTAACATACGCACAAGAAAAGAATCAGCCTAAATTTGAGAAAAAAGGAAATCAAACAGAAGCTACTTTTTACCATGATAATGGGCAAATTGAGCAACACGGATTTTTTAATAAAGAAAATAAACTACAAGGTATTTGGACAAGTTACGATGTAAAAGGAAATAAAACAGCTGTAGGTTTATACAAAAATGGAATTAAAGTAGGTAAATGGTTTTTTTGGTCAGAAAATTCCCTTAAAGAAATTGACTATGATAATAATGCTATTGCAAGTGTAAGTGAATGGAAAAACAAAAGCACAATTGCTATTAGAGATTAATAACCTACATATTTAAGCATAAAAAAAAGCATCCTTTTTTAGGATGCTTTTTTTTATGCTTAAATATGTTTTTAGAACTTGTAAGTATATCCTAAAGAGATTTCTCTTCCTGGATTTCTTAAAGAAAATGTTCTGTCAGAAGTCCCAAAAGATTCATAAGCACTTTCTCTTTCATCACCTAAAAGGTTTGTGATTTTTAAATCTATGTTAGATTTTTTATCCTCGCCAAACGATTTATTTAAAGTAAAATTAAGGCTATGGAATGGTTGAGTGTAAACATCTGGTACAATACCAGTACCAACAACTTGTAATGCTTTACCTTGTACATTATAGAATAAACCAGTTTGTAGGCCAAAATCACTATTGCTGTAATCGAAACCAAAATTAACTAAGAAAGGAGATTGACCTTGTAAATCTCTTTCTCTTTCAATAGTTTGCCCTTCTCTAGCTGCTAATACTCTTCTATCAAATTCAGCATCGGCCATTTCTAATTTTGACTCTATAACAGAAATGTTTGTAGTAAATTTTAAGTTTTTTAAATCTTCCATTAAAAACCCAAAATTTTGTCTAAACTCTAACTCTACCCCTAAAACTCGTGCATTTCCTAAATTAGACACTGTTAATTGGTCTGGAGAGGCAGGAAAGAATACATTTTCTATAGGATCTTTAAAGTCTTTATAAAAGCCACTTAAAGCTATCATTTGACCTTCTTCTCTAAAGAATTCATAACGTAAATCGAAGTTATTAATATATGAAGGTCTAACGGCATCATAAAAATCATTACCAAAACCATTACCAATAAATGTTCTATTAGTAATTGGGTCAAAAATTTGAATGTTTGAAGCTTCTTTAAAAGAAGGTCTTGCAGTTGTTCTAGAATAAGATGCTCTTAAGTTAGTTTTCTCATTTAAAGCGTAAATTAAGTTTGCAGATGGGAATAAGTCAAATTCATCTAAAATACTTTCACTATTAAATATTTCACTTCCAGATTGGTTTTGTCCTGTATAGTAAGTTTTATACATTTCTGTACGTAAACCAACTACAGCTTTTAAGGCTTCAGAAATATTAAATTCATTAGATATATATAAAGCACCTATGTTTTGTTCTCCTTCATAAGCATTAGAAGGTTGAAATTCCTGACCAAAATTTAAGAATGTACCGTTTTGATTTTCTACTGTCCATAGGTTTTGCGACGCTAGTAAATTATCTGCATTACCATCAGCTACAGTTAAGTTAGTAGAAGTAAATAAAAATTGATCTGTACTAAAATCTCTGTATTTATAACTGAATACTCCTCCAAATTTTACCTTAGCTGGCTTTTCGAATAAGTCGTATTTATTAGAAAAGTCCACTTTACCGACCCAACTTTCTTCTTGTAAGGTTCTCCAAATTCTAATAGGGAAACTAGAGGTACTAGGACTTATTACAAAGTTTCCGCCTTGTGTTTTTTCTAAAGGAGTAATCCTATGATCTTTATCTAAAACTTTTGCAAATGTAGGGGAGAACTTCCATTCAAAATCGAATCCATTTGAGTTTATTTGGTGCTTTCCACTAAATAACATATTTGTAATAGAACGTTCTGTATATAATAAAGCATCTTTTTGTACTTGTTCTAAACCAGCATTACCTCCAGCTTGTGCTAAACTTTGATTAAAGAAACCGGCAGAAGATTCTCCATTTTGAATATGAAGAATATTTGCTTTAAATTTAGATTTTTCGGTTTTATAAGTTAAACCAGCAAGGCCGTTTAAAACAATGCTGTTAATCCCTTCATCTCCATTTGTTAATCTAGTTGCCAAAAGGTCATTATTTGCTGAATTATTCTCATCCTTAGTAAAGTTTCCATCAATTCTATTTTCATAAAAAGTTGTTGTGTTTTTATATGATACAGAAGCCAAGTAACCTAATTTATCATCTCCAATATCAAATTGATTTCCTGCTGTAAAACCAAAATCGTAGTTTATGCCACTATTTTCTCTTTTTGCAGCTAATTCTTTATTAAAAGCGCCAGTTAGTGTAGTTAATAACGTACTGTTTTCAAAATCTCCTGGAATAGGTTGGTATCTATTAATAGGTAAATCACGTTTACCACCATCGTACCCTAAAAAATCTGATTTACTACCAGAATATGATAAGTAATTATCTTTTAAATGCATATCAGAGTTATATCCAGCACCTACAGATATAGAATATTCAGCTTTGGTAGGCAATTCTTTTGTAATGATATCAACAACACCTCCTGTAAAATCTGCGGGATATTCTGCAGCTGCAGATTTAATAACGATAACGTTGTCAATTATGTTTGTAGGGAATATATCCATTTGTATAGTATTCCTGTCTGGATCTAAACCAGGAATGTCAACACCATTTAAAATAGATTTTGTGTAACGGTCTCCTAAGCCTCTTACATAAACGTACTTTCCTCCTTGCACAGAAACTCCAGGAACACTTTTAATAGCACTAGCAGCGTTGCCAGCACCAGATTTTTTAATACTTTGTGCCGATAACCCATCAAGTAAAGTAACCGATTTTTTTTGCAAACTCAGTACTGCACTTTCGGTATTTCTCTTAACAGAAGTTGTAATAACAATTTCTTCTAAAGCATTTTTACTAGCATTTAGTATTACTTCTAACTCAGCAACACCATTATCTTTAATAATAACATCACTAATTTCTTTTGTGGCATAACCTACAAAAGAAAATGAAAGCGTGTAAGTACCAGCATCTAAGTCTAAAGAAAATTTTCCATCGAAATCTGTTGTTGTTCCTTTAGATGTCCCTTTAACAGTGATATTTGCATTTGGCAAAGGGTCATTACCATATTCTCCATCTAATACTGTTCCTACAACTTTGCCTTGGCCATAAGATGAACAGACAAATAGGATACTTAGTAAAGTAAGTATTTTAGTTATTTTTTTCATTTCAAAGTATAAATAGTAAAAAAAAAAGACTGCTCATTCTTTTAATTAAGGAAATGAGCAGTTTATAAATTGTATGTGAATGTTAGAATCCTAAACTACCTGCAGTATTAGCGTATGTCCAGCTTAATCCAGAAGTAGAAGCCCCAACAGTTTGAGATCCTTGGGTTACAGCTGTACCTTCAGTACCAAAACCTGTAACAGTTACAGTAGTTGCTTTGTTTACAAAGATATCTTCAATATTAGTAACGGCAGTTGGAAGTACAACTTCCCAAGAACTAAATGTAAGTGTACCATTATTATAGTTAGTTGCATCAGCATCAGCATCTAATTCAATATCAGAAGTGTCTTTAAAACCATAAGCATAAACATTGTTAGTTGCTCCTGTTGCACCTTTTCTAAAATCAGCATACTCACCGTTAGAAGTTGTTGTATTTCCTATTAAAGTAATATTTTCTAAAGTAAAAGAACCAGTTGCAGTTCCTTCAGGGCCATCTATTTCTAAAGCATGGTCAGATACGTCTCCTAACACTACTACCGAGTTAGAAATTGTTCCTGAATAAGCTTGGTCAATATCTAGACCATCATCTCCTTGTCCCCATACTAATAAGTTAGAAGCATTAACAGTACCCCCGAAAAACTCTACTCCATCATCTACATTAGCAACGACTTCAATATTGTTTATTACAGTACCTGTACCAACTCCGCCAAGAGTTAATCCATTAATTTCATTTCCTTCTCCAATTAAAGCTCCACCATGGCGGATAGAAACATATTGTAATACGCCAGAATTATCATCTGGAGCAGAACCTCCATACAATCCAAAAGTATCATCTGCAGGAATTCCTTCTATTTGTAACTCTGAAACATCTCCAGAAAAAGAACATGGAGCATTTCCTAAAATAATTAAACCACCCCATAAACCTCTATTATTTACATCAAGGTTTGTACCAGCAGTTTGCCCTATTTGAATGTTATCACTTGTTGAAGTAAAAATAATTGGGTTAGATGCAGTCCCAGCTGCATTTATTTTACCACCTCTAGCTACAATTAAAGCAGAAGCTAAAGATCCTGTTCCAGGAGTTCCTTTAATAATTGTACCTGCTTCTATAGTTAAAGTCGCTCCAGATTCTACAACTACTTTTTGATTTAATACATAACATTTATCGTTTGTCCAAGTTGTATTAGAAGAAATTACTCCAGTAACATTAACTACTGTATCAGTATTACCTCCGTTTCCATTACCTCCTTGTTGGATAATAGTGTTTTCCTCGATTATAATTGGTGTGTCATCATCTTGAATACACCCAGTTAGTATTAATGTTGAGACAGCTATTGCTGATAATAGTACTTTTTTCATTGTGTTTTTTTTATTCAATTAAAAGAATATTTTAAATAGTTGTTTATTTCGCTGCAAAGAAACAGAGATAGTGTAAAGCTTAAGTTAACGACTAGTTAAAAGTTGATGATTAAAACGTTATCTAAATGTTATGAATTAGTACATTTACAAGTTTTAACTTAACATTGAATTAAAGAAGGTTTTTAAAAATATTTAACAGTATCACGTATGTTAAATGTTATATTTGTAGTAGAACCCAATAATAGAAATGATTAAAAAACTAGTTTCAACTTTTTTTACAATATTATTTATGGTTATTATAACTGTACCATCAATTATATCTGTTATTGATGACTCTATAGACGTTTCTGTTTTTTATGATTTATCGGAAGAAGAGGACGAAATAGAAAGTGAGCACGTTAAAACATTGGAGCTTTTTTCTGAAGTAAAAAACGAACCTATTTGTTTTTTAGAAACTACCGAAATAGAATACTTAGGATTGGATTTTAGAAATTACCCGAAACCTTACCTTAATTTAATATCTCCTCCTCCAGAACTATAATTAACTTTTAACATTTTACCTATAATTAGCTTAAAATATAGAAAGGTAATTATAGATAAAGTCATACAAGATATTTTTTAATTACAAATGTAACCCTATAATCAGTTAATAGATTTAGTTGAAAAAACGATAATAAAAAAGATGAAAGCACATACAAAGGAGTCGCAAGCGATAATGACACCAGAAAAATCATTACAAGTTTTAAAAGAAGGCAATAAAAGATTTCAAGAGAACTTAAAAGCTAGTAGAAATCTATTAGAACAAGTTGAAGATACAAGTAAAGGACAATATCCATTTGCTACTATTTTAAGTTGTATAGATTCTAGAGTGTCTTCTGAGCTGATTTTCGACCAAGGTTTTGGAGATATCTTTAGTGTAAGAATAGCTGGTAATTTTGTCAATGAAGATATTTTAGGAAGCATGGAATTTGCTTGTAAATTAGCAGGAACTAAACTAATTGTTGTTTTAGGGCATACAAGTTGTGGAGCTGTAAAAGGAGCATGCGATGATGCTAAACTAGGAAATTTAACAGGAATGTTAGACAAAATAAAACCAGCAGTTAATGCTGTAAGCTTACCCGAAGAGAGTAACCTTAGAAACTCAAAAAATATAGAGTTCGTAAATGATGTTGCTAAGAAAAATGTAGAGCTAACAATAGATAGAATTTTAAAGGAGAGCGATGTTTTAGCGCAAATGAAAAAAGATAAAGATATCGATATTGTAGGCGGAATGTACGATATTAAAACAGGCGCAGTTTCATTTTATAATTAAGAATAAAAATATTAGATTAAAATGAGAAAAGTATTCGGTGTTTTAGCATTATCAATAGTATTTATGTTACCAAAATTAGCAAACGCTCAAGAGAGTGATTTTGGTAATTGGCTTATTTATATAGGAAGTAAAAAATTAAACTCTAAATGGAATATACATAATGAAGTACAGTACCGAAATTATGATGCCATAGGAGATTTAGAACAATTACTTTTAAGAACAGGAGTAGGTTATAATTTATCTGAAAATAATAACAATGTTCTACTTGGGTATGGATACATATTATCTGAAAACTACATTGGGGATACGGATGATAAAGTTTCTGTAAACGAGCATAGAATTTTTCAACAATTTACGACTAAGCAGTCTGTAGGACGATTAAAGTTAGGACACCGTTATCGATTTGAACAAAGGTTTGTTGAGTCAGAATTTAAAATGAGGTTCCGTTATTTTTTATCTCTAAAATACCCTTTAGGCTTAAATGAAGAGCAAGACTATAAAGTGTACCTATCTGCTTACAACGAAATCTTTTTAAATACAAAATCTTCGGTTTTTGATAGAAATAGACTATACGGAGGCGTAGGGTATAAGTTAAATAAAAGCCTTAGGTTCGAGTTGGGGTACATGAATCAATTTTTTGAAAATTCTGGAAGAGATCAACTAAATATAATTACATTTTTTACTTTTTAAAGCAAACTTTAAGGGGGTTAATCAATATAATATTACACATGAAAAAATTATTTTCAAACATTAAAGGAGACGCTTTTGGTGGTATCACTGCTGGAATAGTAGCCTTACCACTAGCTTTAGCATTTGGGGTGTCCTCTGGTTTAGGGCCTGAAGCAGGATTGTACGGAGCTATTTTTATTAGCTTTTTTGCTGCGCTATTTGGTGGTACAGATACACAAATTTCTGGTCCAACAGCTCCAATGACGGCCGTTAGTATGGTTGTTATTGCAGGAATTATAGCAGCTAACGATGGAGATGTAAATAAAGCGCTACCAGCTATATTATTAGTTTTTTTATTGGCAGGATTAATGCAAATAGGATTAGGGCTTATAGGATTAGGAAAATACATTAGATACATCCCATATCCAGTTGTGTCTGGGTTTATGACAGCAATTGGGGTTATTATATTACTTACACAAATCTTACCATCCATTGGGTATTATCCTAAAGAAGATATAGAATTTGTTTCTAAATTTAAACCACAAGCAGAAGAGGTAATACTAGAAAATATTTTAAAAGAAGAAGCAGGAGAAGGTATATTAGTACTAGAAAATTTTAAAGAGACTATTTCTAGAGCAGGCGAGATAACGCAAGAGGGTATTTATAAAGAATCTCAGACTCTAGCAGCAAAAGAAGCTTCAGGAGCATTAGGAGCCTTAAAAATATTACCAAGAGCTTTACAGCATATTAATTGGTTAGAATTACTATTAGCATTAGGAACCATAATAATTATATATGGTTTCAAGCGTATTACAAAAGCAATACCCAGTACTCTAGTTGCTTTAGTTGTTATGTCTGGAATAGCAGTAGGGTTTGAACTAAATTACAGGCCAATTCAAGAAATCCCTGGAGGCATCCCAATTCCAAAATTAGAAATGTTTACAAGCTTTAAATTAGATGACATTACGCCATATATTTTTACAGCCTTAACATTAGCATTATTAGGAGCCATAGATTCCTTATTAACCAGTGTTGTTGCAGATAACATGACTAAAACTAAACATAAGCCAAATAAAGAATTAGTAGGGCAAGGAATAGGGAATTCTATCGCTGCAATATTTGGAGGTATTCCTGGTGCTGGAGCAACTATTAGAACGGTAGTTAATATAAATTCTGGAGGAAAAACAAAGCTTTCTGGTATGATTGCTGGAGTTATGTTGTTAGTTATTTTATTAGCTTTAGGACCAGTAGCTTCAAAAATTCCGGCTGCGGTTTTAGCAGGTATTTTAATAACAGTGGGTATTGGTGTAATGGATTATAAAGGATTAAAAGCAATCCCAAGTTTACCAAAAGATATAAGTTTTGGGCCTATTAAATTAAGTTCAGAAGTATTAATTATGTTACTAGTGTTAGTATTATCAACATTCTGGAACCTAGTTTATGCCGTAGGAATTGGTTTGGTAATAGCTTCGCTGATGTTTATGAAGAAAATCGGAGATATTTCTGCAGAGCGCTCCGATGTTAAACCACTAAAAGAAGAAGCGTGGCCAGATGAAATTGGTTTTCCTGAACAATTAAAAGAAGAAGTTTTTATAAAACATATAAAAGGGCCATTGTTTTTTGGTTCAACTAGCGATTTCCAACAACTCGCGGCACAAATACCAGATACAGCTAAAATGGTAATTATGCGTTTAGGACGTATGCAATATATGGATCAATCTGGGTTGTATGCTATGGAAGATATGCTGCAAGACCTAAAAAAGAAAAATGTTCAAGTTGTTTTTGTAAACCTATTAAAACAACCACGTTACATGATGGAGCGTATTGATATTATACCAGATTTTATTTCAGAAGAACACATCTTTAAAAATTTTAATTCATGTATGGCTTGGTTTAAAGAAAATAAGGAAACTATAGATTCTAATTGAAATACTTTATAAAATAAGTATCTTGCGCATGTAAAATTATATCTATGAATTGGGAACAATTACTCTCATTAAAGCGTTTTGGAGATACTAACAAAAGATTAAGAAAAGAACAAGATGAAACACGATTAGGTTTTGAGGTCGATTACGACCGTGTTATTTTTTCTTCAGAATTTAGAAGCTTACAAGATAAAACACAAGTCATTCCATTGTCGCAAACAGATTTTGTGCATACACGTTTAACACACAGTTTAGAAGTTAGTGTTGTTGGGCGTTCTTTAGGTAGACGCGTAGGGAAAAGAATATTAGAAAAGCATCCACAATTACAAACTGTGCATGGTTATCAAGCTAATGACTTTGGAGCTATTGTAGCGGCTGCGGCATTGGCTCACGATATAGGAAACCCGCCTTTTGGTCATTCTGGAGAGAAAGCAATTGGCGAGTTTTTTATTTCTGGAAAAGGTAAAAACTACAAAACCGAATTAAAACCAAAAGAATATCAAGATTTATGCGATTTTGAAGGAAATGCGAATGGTTTTAAAATTGTAACACAAAGTAGAGAAGGGCGAGAAGGAGGTATCCGTTTAAGCTATGCAACATTAGGCGCTTTTACTAAATACCCTAAAGAGTCATTGCCAAAAAAACCAACCACGCATATAGCAGATAAAAAGTATGGTTTTTTTCAGAGCGATAAAGAGGCTTTTATTGCAGTTGCCGAAGAGTTAGGAATGCTTAAACGTAATAAAGAACATTTAAGTTTTTCACGTCACCCACTGGCATTTTTAGTAGAAGCAGCAGACGATATTTGTTATACTATTATAGACTTTGAAGATGGTATAAATCTAGGTTTAATACCAGAAGAGTTTGCTTTAGAGTATTTAATTAATTTAGTTAGAGACTCTATTAACACCAAAAAATATGGACAGCTAACCAATACGCAAGACCGAGTAAGTTACTTAAGAGCATTAGCAATTAATACACTTATTAATGAAGTTGTGGATATTTTTATGGCTAACGAAGATGTTATTTTAAATGGGACGTTTGATACAGCTCTGTTGGATAAAAGTAAGTACGAAGCGCAAATTAATGATATTATAAAGCTAAGTATAGATAAAATATACCAATCTATAGAAGTTGTAGATAAAGAAATAGCTGGATATGGTGTTATAAATACGTTGTTAGAAGTATATACAAAGGCAGTAAATAACTGTTATGAAGGCACAGCCTCAAATTACGATAAATTAATTTTAAAAGGCTTGCCAAAAACATTAGAAATTCAACAAGAACATTTGTACGAACGCTTATTAAATGTATGTCATTACGTATCCTTATTGTCAGACAGTCAAGCTATTTTAAATTATAAGAAAATTAAGGGATTTAGTATATAAAATATGTTAAGGCATCAGTTCAGAAATGAACTGTGCTAAGCTTTTAGGATCTAAACCAACAAACTGTTGTAATTCGTTTATAGTACCATGTTCTATAAAAGTGTCAGGAATGCCTTTTAAATAAATGGCATTTTTATAATCATGTCTTGCAGAAAATTCTAAAATACAACTTCCAAATCCGCCAGCAATAGACCCGTCTTCAATAGTAATAATTGTATGATAAGATTTAAATATAGAATGTAGTAAAGACTCATCTATAGGCTTAACAAATCTCATATCGTAATGAGATATAGTATCGTTGTTTTTAATACTATTAATAGCTTCCGTTATGTTTTTTGAAATAGTTCCAATAGACAAAACAGCTATATTTTTACCTTTTTTAAGCTGAACACCTTTACCAATTTCAATTTTAGAAAAAGGTTGTTCCCAATTTATGGTTACCCCTTTACCACGGGGATAACGAATAGCAATAGGAAGCTCTAGTCCAAGTTGTGCAGTATACATTATGTTGCGTAATTCTATTTCGTTTCTTGGAGCAAAAATAATAAGGTTAGGTATTAAACGTAAATAACTAATATCAAAAACACCATGATGTGTAGCACCATCTTCACCAACCAATCCAGCACGATCTAAACAAAAAATAACTGGGAGTTTTTGTAGTGCGACATCGTGTATTACTTGGTCGTATGCACGCTGTAAAAATGTGGAATAGATATTACAAAACGGTAT
Organism: Pontimicrobium sp. MEBiC01747; assembly: GCF_053601635.1. NCBI lineage: Bacteria > Pseudomonadati > Bacteroidota > Flavobacteriia > Flavobacteriales > Flavobacteriaceae > Pontimicrobium > Pontimicrobium sp. MEBiC01747. The sequence goes on along the minus strand of NZ_JBSHNS010000486.1, from coordinate 4,188 downwards.
TAATCCTTGTGTAGCCATTCCTGCCGCTAAGGTAACAGCATGCTGTTCTGCTATACCTACATCGAATGCACGATCTGGTATTGTTTCCATCATGTATTTTAAAGAACTACCTGTAGGCATAGCTGGAGTAATACCTACAATATTTTTATTTTGTTTTGCTAAATCAACAATAGTATGTCCAAAAACATCTTGATATTTAGGAGGCGTTATAGTGTCTGGTTTTATGTACAAATCTCCAGTTTTTGCATCAAATTTTCCTGGAGCATGATAAGTAACTTGATTTTCTTCCGCTTGTCGTAAGCCCTTACCTTTGGTAGTAATAATATGTAAAAATTTAGGCCCTTTAATATGTTTTAAACGCTCTAACTCTGTAATTAGTTGTGGTAAATTATGACCATCAATTGGACCAGAATAATCAAAATTTAACGCTTCGAAAATATTATCTTGTTTTTGAGTTCCCTTTTTTACATTAGTTAAATATTGTTTTAAAGCTCCCACACTAGGATCTATACCAATAGCGTTATCATTTAAAATTACTAGTAAGTTACAATTGGTAACACCAGCATGATTTAACCCTTCAAAAGCCATTCCGCTGGCAATAGAAGCATCTCCTATAACTGCAATATGTTGTTTTGTAGCATCTCCCTTTAATTGAGATGCTATAGCCATACCTAATGCTGCCGATATAGATGTAGAAGAATGACCTACACCAAAACTATCAAATTTACTTTCACTACGTTTAGGAAAACCACTTAAGCCATGAAGTTGCCTGTTGGTATCGAAATTGTCTTTTCTTCCTGTTAAAATTTTGTGTCCATAAGCTTGATGTCCAACATCCCATATAAGCTCATCGTACGGTGTGTTAAAAACATAATGTAAAGCAATAGTTAATTCAACCACACCTAAACTAGCCCCTAAATGTCCTGCTTTTGCAGCCACAGCATTAATAATAAATGTACGGAGTTCTTTTGCTAACTCAGGAAGATCATCTTTTGGTATAGTTTTAAGGTATTCAATTGATTCTAAAACGTTTAATATGGATTTTGTCATTAGGTAGCTAAATAGAATGCAAAATTATTAAAATCAGAGGTATAATGTTCGTAATTAGACAATAAAGTTAAAGAAAAGCTATAATAATTGTAAGTTGCTTCTTATATTTGAGACCATTACCAAAACCTCACATATAATAGAACCTTTAAAAATGATGAAAAAAAATTACTTATTACCTTTTCTTGCGCTGGTATTGCTATTTGCTACCCAGTCAGGATTAGCACAAGACCGTTTAGTTGATAACGAATTTGGAACTCTTATTCTGAATTGGTTAGATGCTAAAAAAACTGATTATAACTTAACTGCAAATGATATTTCAGATTTACAGGTAAGTGATGCTTATTATTCTAAGAAAAGTAAAATTAACCATGTATACGTTAATCAAGCTTATCAGGGAATAAAAATACATAATGCTATTTCTAGTGTAGCTGTAAAACAAAATTCTGTATTTCATTATGGAAATGCGTTGATTTCAGATATCGCCTCTAAAGTAAATACAACCACAGCCGTTATAACTCCAGAAGGCGCTATTAATAGCGTTGTATCTCAATTTAATTTAGGGAATACAGCTGGCTTAGAATTGATTAACACAAGTGATAATAATAGATATTTATATACTAGTGGAGGTGTGTCTAAAGTAGAAATTCCTGTACAGTTGGTATATCAGCCAACATTAGATGGGAGTTTAAAATTAGCATGGGATTTAAGTATACATACTAATGATGGTGCTAATTGGCATAGTGTTAGAGTAGATGCACTTACAGGTACTATTTTAGATAAAAACGATTGGATTGTATCTTGTAATTTTGGAGGAGATCATACAAGTCATAATCATGTAAACCACTCAGTAAGACAGCAACAAGATTTTAGTCTATTAAAAACTAACAACTCATTGCTAGTAGATGGGTCTCAATATAATGTGTTTCCAATACCATTAGAAAGCCCTAATCATGGACCAATAGAGTTAATATCTGAGCCAGCTAACGCTACAGCATCTCCACAAGGATGGCATGATACTAACGGAGTTGCTGGAGCAGAATTTACTATTACAAGAGGAAATAATGTTTGGGCACAAGAAGATGCAGATGGTAACGACGGTGTTGGTTATTCTCCAGACGGTGGAGCAACTTTAGAGTTTAACTATCCTTTTGATGATAATCAACCTCCTTTAGGTTACAGAGACGCATCTATTACTAATTTATTCTATATGAATAATATTATGCATGATGTATGGTACCAATATGGTTTTGATGAGGCGAGTGGAAATTTTCAAGAAAACAACTATGGAAATGGAGGTGTAGCTGGAGATTTTGTATTTGCAGATGCGCAAGATGGAAGTGGTATAAATAATGCAACGTTTGGAACACCACCAGATGGAAATAACCCAGGTATGACAATGTTTTTATGGTCAGCTCCAGGAGGTTTAGGTCAGCCATTAACAGTAAACTCAGGAGGTCCTATTGTTGGCCCAATTACTGCGGCAGTCCCAAGTACAGGTAATGGAGCAGATGGACCAGGGAATATTACAGGGCCATCTACAACACCAGTAACAGCAGATTTAGTACTTGTAGATGATAGTTCGGCAACACCTACAGAAGGTTGTAATGCGTTAACTAATGGAGCCGATGTAAATGGAAAAATTGCTGTAATAAAAAGAGGGTCTTGTACATTTGTAGAAAAAATTCAAAACGCTCAAAATGCAGGGGCAGTAGGTGTTATAGTTGTAAACCATAATAATCCTACAAATGATCCTAATTATACAGAGTATGTTAATATGTATGGTAATACTAACCCTGTGTTTACTATTCCATCAATTTTTATAAATAACGCTGATGGGGAACAATTAATAACTGCGCTTCAAAATAATGAAACTATTAATGCTACTATTGTGCAAACTGGACCATATCAAATAGATGGAAGTTTAGATAATGGTATTATCGCACACGAGTATGGTCATGGAATTTCAACAAGATTAGTAGGAGGGCCGAGTACTTCAAATTGTTTAGGAAATGCTGAACAAATGGGAGAAGGATGGTCTGATTGGTTTGGATTAATGGTAACATTAAAAGCTACAGATTTACCAGAAGATATAAGAGGTATAGGAACATTTGCAATAGGGCAACCTACAGATGGAGGAGGAATTCGTCCATTCCCTTATAGTACAGACACAACTATTAACCCAGTAACCTATGGAGATACTAATAATCAAGCAGGTTTTTCTCAACCTCATGGAATAGGATCTATATGGGCAGCTATATTATGGGATTTAACTTGGAAGTATGTTGAGAAATACGGATTCGATGCAGATATTTACAATGGAACTGGTGGAAATAATAAGGTAATGCAATTAGTGTTAGATGGTTTAAAATTACAAGTATGTAACACTGGTTTTGTTGGAGGAAGAGATTCACTATTAGCAGCAGATAATGCATTAACAGGTGGAGAAGATCAATGTTTAATTTGGGATGTGTTTGCAGCAAGAGGAGTAGGCTTAAATGCCTCTGAAGGTACTGCAAATTCAAGAACAGACCAAGTTGAAGATTTTACTACGCCACCAGATACAGATCCTACTTTAGCTAACTGTACATCATTAAGTGTAGATGAGTTTGCTATAGCTAGTCAGTATTCTGTATTCCCTAATCCAGCAAATAACGTATTGTCTATAAAAGTTAAAAAGAACTTTGGAAAAGTAAACTTAACATTAACAGATGTTAATGGAAGACAAGTAATATCTACAACTGCTAATTTATTAGACCAAGTAGATTTAGACATTTCTGCTTTACAATCTGGATTATATATCTTGAATATTAAAGGAGAAACAATTAATGTTAATAATAAGATTATTAAAAACTAAATAGCGTTTTTATAAATAACTTAAAAGGCAACTAAGATATTAGTTGCCTTTTTTATTAATCGAAATTAACAGTAATAGGTAAATTATAAAGCACAGAAACTACCTTTTGTTTTTTTCTTGCAGGTTTAAAAACAGGAAGTTGTTGTAACACTCTTTTCGTTTCTTTTTCTAAAAGTAGGTGAGGAGCTCTTACCTTTAAAAGGTTTGTTTTGCCATCTTTATCTATTTCAAAACGTACCAATATTTTTTGTTTTCCTTTTAAGCCTAAGTTTGTTGATGTATTA
>NZ_JBSHNS010000485.1:0-9127 GCF_053601635.1 Pontimicrobium sp. MEBiC01747 | reverse complement strand
ATATACTTTAGAGGTCTGCCCATTTGCAAATACGACTTCTAAAGGGCCACAAATTTGATTGTCGAAAATAATTTCTCCTTCAACTAAATTAGTAAATAATGCCACATAATATTTTGGTGCTATCGTAAATGGAATATTAAGTCCACTGTAAACTTCTTTTTTTACTACCGTAATACTATTATCCATACCAGTCGCTAGATTTGCTATTTCTCCAGATCGGTTACGGATTAAAATATTAGAGGCATTAGTTTCGCCTCCAGCAATTAATTGTAAAACAGCATCTTTAGTTTCGCATATCCATTCTTTTCCCAGGTTAGTTTCTTTCTTTTGGGTAGGTGCGTATACGTTTTTTTCTTTATTGTACTTAGCTAAACCAACTAAATAGGTAACATCCCATTTAATTAATGCCTCTCCACTAGGTGCTGTTCTTTCTTGTTTCCATGACACACTGTCTAAATCTATAGTGTTTGGCAATTGTTGATAAATACAAAAAGTCCATGCATCTTTTGTTTTATTATTAAATTGAATAGTATGAGATATAACACTACTCATTTTAAGCCCATTTAATAGTGTAAAGTTCTGCTATATTAATTGGTCTAGTTTCTTTTCCATTTGTTTCATCATTGGTTTTAGATTTAGATGTTGGATCTATAACTATAGCTGCGCCTTTATCTCCAGTAAGAATTGTTTTATTTATAGAAAAATCTAACCCATGGTTATGCTTTAAAAACACATCTTTTTCTAATGTACTTACATGGTCTCCTTTTATAGTACTTTTACCTAAAGTTTCTCTATCATTTGCATCAGGGTCTATTTTTGAGCCATTATCCCATGCTCTACTAAAGTAACCAGCCATATTAACTAAGTATGGATTACCATTCTCGCTATTTACTCCAAATCTATTATTTAATACAGATCGTAATCTAGTATAGTTTGTAGATAATTCAATTATAGCATTACATAACGATAATTCTTCGGCAGGTGCATTTTCGGTAGCAATATATTGTTTACGTTCTCCTATAACACCTTGTACAATACATGGCAAATTCTCTAATGCTATTACGCCTACATTAGCATAGACCTTATTAACATAAATAATAGCTTTTGGTGTAGAGCAAGTAATATTTACTTCTAGTTTTGTAGCTTTTTCATTTACATTTAGTTCTAAATTTATAGCTTTTTTTTCTCCCGCTTTGTACAAGAAGGTTTTACTGCTTATAGACACTCCATCGGTAATGGAAAACGTTAACTCAAATGTAGTTGCTGCTGCTTCAGGATTTATAATTACTGCACATGCTGTTACTTTTTTTCCAAGAAGTTTATCTTTCCATCTAGGAAACTCACTAATTATTTGACTAAAAGCCATTTTAGAATCATCTGTACTTTTCTGTATTAAGCATGAGTTTGTACCTTCATCAAAACTTATTTTTCCATTAGCTCCAGTGTCTTCATAACCCCAACCATCTGGATGATTATATTTAACTACATTCCCTTCCTTATTACTGTAGTATAGAAAATCATGATTATATACTAAGTTTTGTTGTTGCATGGCATGCAACATATCATTTATTGAATTTTTCATCATAATAATTTTTTAGTTGTATTAAAAAAACCTCAACATTAATTAATATTAAAGTGTGTTTTTAGAAATAAAGACACCTAAACAATATTATAGTTTAGATGTCTTTACATGTACTATTCTGTTTTACAAAGTACCGTTAAGCATTTTAACACGCTTTTGTACATCTGTATAAGGAGCTTCAACTCTATTATCTGTTCCTACTTCTTGAAATACAAATATGTCACCTTCAATTTTTGCTTCATACATTTTAGCAATTTGGCCTCCTGCAAATACAACTTCTAATGGTCCATGCACTTGATTCCCAGAAATAACCTCTCCTCTCACCAAATCTTTAAATAATGCAACATAATATTTTGGTTTAGCTACAAATTGGGCACTATTTCCACTATAAACATCTTTTTTTACTAAAGCTATTTCTTTATCCATGCCTATTGCTAGGTTGGCTAACCTCTGTGATTGGTTAGAAATTAATAACTGACCTTCAGTTGTATTTCCATCTTCAAATAACTGTTGTACACCATCCTTAAATTGACATTGCCACTTTTTTCCAAGGTTTGTTTGTAATATTTGTGTAGCATTATAAACACCTTTCCCCCCACTTTGTCTATAACCTGCAACACCTGCATAGTACTGTATTTGCCATTGTACTCCAGAAGTACCACTTCTAGGCACTGTTGTTTGCTGCCATGATACGCTATCTAATCCTGGTGAGTCTGGTAATTCTTGATAGACACATAAAGTCCATGTTTCGTCTGTACTATTTTTAAAATCTACTGTATAAGTCGTTGCCATAATTTTTGGTTTTTAAATTGCCCTACTCTATTTTAATATTAGGCTTTTCGGGTTCTGCCTTTGCAACCTAAAAAGTAATGATAGTAGCGACTTAATTAAATATTCTACTCTTTAGATTACATTACAAATGTCCGACAACAGAAAGCTTTTTTTTAGGTAGATTTTACTAGTATTGATAAAACAGGTAAAATTACCTAAGCATTAATTTTACTTCTCATTTTGTTAATTATAGAAGACAAAGACATTTATTTACTACAAATTATGTTTACTAATCAACAAGGTTATTTCACTTATTAAAATGGCACGTTAACTCATTCTATATTTTATTCTAGCTCCATAAGTTTTAATTTTGAAGTATAACTAAAACAGATACCTATGAACAGTCCATTTAACTTAAATATAAAAACACCTTGCTCTAAAGATTTTAATGATTTTACACCTACAAAAAATGGAGGATTTTGTGGTTCGTGTAAACATGAAGTTATCGATTTTACAGGAATGAGTGCAGAAGAAACTATTAATTATTTTAAAACTAAAGCGTCTAAAAATACTTGTGGCCGATTTAATAAGGAGCAATTAAGAACCTACACGCCTACTGTAGAAAAAAGAAGAAACATAAGTTTTATAAGTGGCATAGGGCTAGCAATTATTTCTCTTTTTAGTTTTAGTAAAGCTGATGCTCAAAATATTAAAAGCCAAGATAATACTCTAAATACCATTCCGCCTAAATTTCAAAATACCATTAACGAAGAAAACATTACTGTTAAAGGAACTATAAATGACGAAAACGGATTACTAATGCCTGGGGTTAATATTCTTTTAGAAGGCACAAATATTGGAACTCAAAGTGATTTTGATGGCTATTTCAAATTTCCTAAACTACTAAAAAAAGGAGACGTTTTAATTTTAAATACTATTGGTTATAAATCTAGAAAAATAACTATTGAGGATAAAGATGCAACTTTAAACATCTCTTTAAAAGTAAACCTAGATGAAATGTCATGTGTTGTGATCGGTAAAGTTGCTGTAAAAAAAGTGTACAGCTCAAAAAAATAATACACTATACATAACATAATGAAAACGTATCTACACATTCTATTTATAATAGTTTTTAATAATTGTCTCTTTTCTCAAATCTCCGATTTTAAATCTGTAGACTTTACTAGAGCAGAAAATATTGCTAAGTTAAATAAAGGAGCAAGTGTAGAAAATCTACCTTTACTAGCATATAACTTAACCCATACTTTACAAACCGATGTTGAAAAACTTAGAGCCATATATATATGGGTATGCGATAATATTAAAGGAGACTATAAACAACAAAACACCGTTTTAAAAAAAAGAAAACAACTAAAAAACGACAGTATTGCTTTAACTAAATGGAATAAAGAATACAAAAGAATAACTTTTAAAAGGTTACTTAATCACAAAAAAACAATATGCACTGGCTATGCCTATTTAGTTAGTGAATTATGTTTTTTAGCCAATATAGAAAGTGTTATTATTAATGGTTATGGAAGAGACGTAGAATCAAATATTAATACACTAGAATCTGAAAACCACTCGTGGAATGCTGTAAAATTAAATAACAAATGGTATTTATGCGATGCTACATGGTCTAGTGGCTATATAGATGAATATGGTACTTTTATAAAAGCGTATAATGATGGCTATTTTTTAACTCCTCCTATTTTATTTGGAAAAAGTCATTTTCCATTACTACAAAAATGGACACTTAACAATACTATAACAGCATCTTCATTTACAAATGCTCCTTTAGTTTACACAGAAACGTATAAACATAATATACTACCAATTGCCCCGCAACACATGAACCAATTTATAAGTAAAAACGATAGTGTTACATTTAGTTTTAAATCCCTTGATTTTGAAACTACAAAAAAGGTAGCTTTAGTCTATTATATTGGAGCTAAAGAAACTACTTTAAAAATTGACGCTACTACCAACACAGACAATATTACATCGTTACGCTGTAAATTTAAACATAAAGGTACTTATGATGTTCATTTAAAAGTTAATGGAGATGTTGTAGCGACTTATACAGTAAAAGTTTCTAAACCTTAAAACATAAATACAGTAATAAAAATTGAATAAAAACGTGGAGTTACAAATCCATTTCTTTAATACTCTTAATTCTATTACGCTCTAAAAAAGCATCAATAGTTTCGAAATGCTCAATAACACGTTGGTTTTTAAATTCGAAAACTTTTTGAGATAGCCCTTGTAAAAAGTCACGATCATGTGATACTAAAATTAAAGTGCCATCAAAACCTAACAAGGCCTCTTTAAGGACATCTTTAGATTTTAAATCTAAGTGATTTGTAGGCTCATCTAAAATTAGCAAATTAACAGGTTCTAATAATAGTTTTACCATAGCTAATCTGGTTTTTTCTCCACCAGACAATACACCAACCTTTTTATCTATATCATCGCCTTTAAACATAAAACGACCTAAAATATTTTTTATTTGTGTACGTACATCGCCTTTTGCAACCTCATCTACCGTTTGAAATATTGTTAAATCTGGATCTAATAAAGCAGCTTGATTTTGCGCAAAATAACCAACTTGTACATTATGTCCTAGATTACATTTACCTTCAAAATCTATTTCTCCTAAAATAGATTTTATCATAGTCGATTTCCCTTCACCATTACGCCCCACAAAAGAGACCTTCTCCCCTCTTGCTATAGATAAGTTAGCATCTTTAAATACAATATGGTCACCATAGGTTTTTGTTAAACCTTCTACTGTTACAGGGTAATCACCAGAACGCTGAGCTGGAGGAAAACGTAACTTTAAAGCAGAAGTGTCTACCTCGTCTATTTCTATAATCTGTAGCTTTTCTAACATACGCTCTCGCGAAGCTACTTGGTTGGTTTTAGAATATGTTCCTTTAAAACGCTCTATAAATGCCATATTATCCGAAATAAACTTCTGTTGTTCTTGGTAAGCTTTTATTTGGTGACTACGGCGCTCTTCGCGTAATTGTAAATAATGAGAGTAGTTAGCTTTATAATCGTAAATACGTCCCATAGTAACTTCTACCGTTCTATTAGTAATATTATCTATAAAAGCACGATCGTGAGAAATTACCATTACTGCATTGGCCTTATTAACCAAAAAGTCCTCTAACCATATTACCGACTCTATATCTATATGGTTGGTGGGCTCATCTAATAAAATTAAATCTGGTTTTTGTAATAGAATTTTAGCCAATTCTATACGCATACGCCAACCTCCACTAAACTCGCTTGTTAATCGGGTAAAATCGCTTTGCTTAAACCCTAAACCTTTTAAGGCCTTTTCTACTTCGGCATCATAATTTATTTCTTCTAAAGCATAATAACATTCTCCAAGCTCCGACACTTTTTCTATAATTTTCATGTACTCGTCACTCTCGTAATCGGTTCGCGTTTCTAGAGCTTTATTTAGAGCCTCCATTTCATCACGCATTTTAAAAATATGACTAAATGCTTTAGAGGCCTCATCGAAAACAGTAGCATTATCTTCTGTTAATAAATGCTGTGGTAAATAAGCTATTACAGTATCTTTTGGGCAGCTTACCTTACCACGTGTAGGTTTTTGAGCGCCAGCAACAATCTTCATCATAGTAGATTTTCCTGCTCCATTTTTTCCCATAAGGGCAATTTTGTCATTAGGGTTAATAACAAAACTGACATCGCTAAATAATGTTGTGCCACTAAACTCTACTGCTAAACCATCTACTGTAATCATATTATTTTTTCAATTTTTAAAGTGTGCAAAACTAATAAAAACCAAGATAGTGTCCTTCTAATATATTTTAAAGTTTAACTTTTATTATTTCTAGACTAAAAAACAGGGGTTTATACGCTTAAAGAAATGGAAAGCAACAACTAGTTTCACTATAACTCACAGGTAGTTAGGAATTTACAAATACTATTAACCCCTAAAAAAGAAAAACAAATGAATGAAATTACAAAAGAAGACATCATTAAGGCTCAAGAAGGTTGGGGCAATGGTATTGTTAAAATAGGAAAAGTATATATAAATAAAGGAGATTATAAACAAGCAGCTATAGATCACATCAATACTTTTTATTTTTACCAAAATGGTGTTGTTTTATTTAAGCCTACATTGGCTTACCTAACTCCATTTAGATTAACCTTTGAAGGAGCTCTCTCTTATTTTATTGGAGGGAATAATACGTTTCCAGAAGACAAAGGTTTTGCATTAACGCCTTGGACCAATGTACGCTGGGAAAACGCTGCAGCCCCAATAATTAATGGTGATTCTGCTGTAGCCATGGGACACTACTTTTTTAAAGGAGAAACTAACGACCCAGAACTAAAAGTTAATTACTCTTTTGGCTATAAAAAAGATGATAACGGTAATATTCGCATTATATTACAAGACTCAAATTTACCATATTCACCTCCTAAGGAATAGTAGTATAAATACCATAACCTTAACTAGTAGTTATTTTATATTATTAGTTAAGGTATATAATTATTTTCTGTAACAATACTGCCAAAACTACTACTTATTACATAAAACATAATATATGGTAAAAAGTGAATTTATAAGAATAGCTAAACAGGAAAATGGAAAACTATCTTATAAAGATAACGACATTTCCATAGGCGGTGGTATTAAAAGCCCCAAAGTAATATACCATCTTAAAATAAGTCATAAAGGTCATGACATTATTATTATAAACGAAACAGGAACCAGTTATGCCGCTAGAATTACAACCCAGTTTTTAGTCTCTAAACAATCATTAAACTTTAAGTTAACTACAAAAAGTCATTTTTCTACACTGTTTTCTAAAACAAAAGAGCGTTTTAAATTAAAAAGTCCTAATCCTAACATGCTAAGTTTCATTAAAACTAATGAAAGCATGCAACTATTAAATACAATAGCCAACAATACATTATTTGAACCAAGTATAACTGGTTATTATAATAAGGCACACTATACTTTAGAGACTATATATCATGTACAATTTTCAGACTGGACACAAGTAATTGAACCTTTAATACACTTTTACAGGACTTTTATAGATGAGTTTAGCAAAAACTAATAAACAATTAAATTATCTTTGCAGTCTTATAAAGATGATACATGAGAATTGATATAATTACCGTTTTACCAGAGTTAATAAAAAGCCCTTTTGAAGCTTCAATTTTAAAACGAGCTATAGAAGCAAATTTGGTAGAAGTCCACTTTCATAATTTAAGAGACTACACTACAGATAATTATAAAACCATAGACGATTATCAATATGGTGGTGGTGCTGGTATGGTAATGCTTATAGAGCCTATAGACAAATGTATTACAGGTTTAAAAGCAGAACGCAATTACGACGAGGTAATTTACATGACCCCAGATGGAGAAACTCTAAACCAGGGTATGGCCAACAAACTCTCCTTAAAAGGAAATATAATTATACTCTGTGGGCATTATAAAGGTGTAGACCAACGGGTTCGCGATTTATTTGTAACCAAAGAAATCTCCATTGGCGATTATGTATTGTCTGGAGGCGAGTTAGGTGCAGCAGTACTATGCGATTCTATAATTAGATTAATCCCTGGCGTATTAGGTAATGAGACCTCTGCCCTAACCGATTCGTTTCAAGATAACTTATTGGCTCCACCAATATATACAAGACCGAGAGAATATAAAGGCCTAAAAGTACCAGAGTTATTATTTAGCGGAAACTTTCCAGAAATAGAAAAATGGAGAGAAGAGCAAGCATATAAGCGAACCAAAGAACGTAGACCAGATTTGTTAGATGAATAACTACAAACTAAAAGTAATCCGTTTATAGCCTTTAAAAAGTTTAGAATATATTTTACATTAAAACTACACTTTTAATCTCTAAAAAAACTTAATACTCATAGCGCTTTACTTTTAACTTTTTTACCTATATTTGCACCCAATTTCGGATTAACCTCTGGCGAGATACGTGAATGTTGCTCTGAATCAATACTTTAAAAAAAATATAAAGATGGAATCTTTAATTAAATTTGTACAAGACGAGTTTGTAACAAGAAAAGAATTACCAGAATTTTCGGCAGGAGATACAATTACTGTATACTACGAAATTCGTGAAGGAGAAAAATCACGTACACAGTTCTTTAGAGGAGTAGTAATCCAAAGAAGAGGAAGTGGATCTTCTGAAACATTTACAATTAGAAAAATGTCTGGAACTATTGGAGTAGAGCGTATCTTCCCAGTAAATTTACCAGCATTACAGAAAATCGAAGTAAACAAAAAAGGTAAAGTTCGTAGAGCTAGAATCTTTTACTTTAGAGGACTTACTGGTAAGAAAGCTAGAATTAAAGAAGTTAGAAGAAAGTAATATCCCTTTCTTAAATAATTATAAAAGCCTGTTTTTTTTTAAAGCAGGCTTTTTTAGTTATGAACTTTTGTTAATAACGCAAGTTCATAACAAGTTGATAACTAATTGATTAAAAAATTGATTTTTTTAATAATATATTTTACTTTAGACAAAGAATTTAAATACAACGCAAGTTGGTTAAGGTGTTAAAACCTAATTTGAATTAGATTCTATCTGAAGATTTATTCTTTACTTATTGTTTTTTGAGGTTTTTAAAATGGTAATATTTTAAAACCATGACGTTTTAAAAAGTAGTGTATGTGTATACAGGCAAAAACTAGTAAAACCGAAAGCTTAAAAAAGTAATTGAAACGAAAGAAACAATTATAATATAAGCAATGCTTTAGAG
>NZ_JBSHNS010000484.1:0-507 GCF_053601635.1 Pontimicrobium sp. MEBiC01747 | reverse complement strand
ATACCAATTAACAGCATCCCCTAAAGCAGGAGGGCCAGGCAGTACAACACTTAAAGCAGGTGTAGTTGTCCCAAAACAAACACTAGGATTGTTAGGATTAGTAGGCGTATCGATAAAAGGACAAGCACAATTAGGCGCAGTAACCATTAAGGTGTCTTGACACGCTCCATTGATAGCACTAGTTGCAGTAATTGTAATATCCGTTCCAGCAGGAACACCAGTAATAGAGTTCCCAGTAACAGTCCCTGCGGTGGTAGTAATAACAGCAGAAGCAGGAGAAATGCTAAAAGAAACATCGTAAGTTAATAAGTTAGCAGCACAAGTAGTTGCAGTAAAGTTAAGTATAGGCGTTTGATTAATATTTATAGTAGCAGTACTAACATCGTTAGGACAAGGGCTTGTTCCAATAACAGTATAATCGAAGGTACTAGTAGTTGCACCAACAGCTGGTGTAAAAGTACCAGTGGCAGCATTAAAAGTACCACCAGATCCAGAAGTTTGCGACCA
>NZ_JBSHNS010000483.1:0-2750 GCF_053601635.1 Pontimicrobium sp. MEBiC01747 | reverse complement strand
ATACCACTGTATTTTTTTTATGACCCAACTGTACATCATATTTTTCCTGAGTGTTTATTTTATAAAGCAACTAATCTCCACTGTCCAGGCTGCGGTAGTCAAAGAGCAATTCATAAATTATTACATGGAAATATAATTGAAGGGCTAAAGCATAACTTATTACTGCTATTACTTTTTATTGTTTTAGCATATCAATGTTTTATCTTTTTAATGAATAGATATACTTCTAAAAAAATAAAAAGTTTATTACATAGATCTATAGTTACCAAAGCAATATTAATTATAGTTATCTTATTTTGGGTTCTAAGAAATATCAACATCTATCCATTTACAATATTAGCTCCATAAAAAAAGCGACCAATGGTCGCTTTTTTTTATTATAACTATCTTATTTTAAATACTTGCTATAACAGCAAAAATAAGAGCTAATGCATATAAGCTAATGACAATTAAAGTAAAAATACCTATAAATTTATAATGCGATTTCATATTAGAAAAAGCAGATTTTAAATCTACATTACTTTTTGTTTTTAATGCTGCTTTCATTTTTCTAGAAAAATTAAACAAATATATTATGGGTATAATATATATAGCTCCCATAATAATATAAATTAATCCAAAATAGGCCATAGAAAACCCTGTTCCTGCATAAGGATTAAAAGCATCATTAGTACTTGCTATTAAAGAAAAATACAAGCCTAGAATTACAATTAATCCAATACCAAAAAAACCTAGTATTGATAAAAAATAAGTCCAACTTGAAGTTTCTTTTAAAAAACCTATAATATCATTATCTATATTAAGTTCGAAATTATCAAACTTAGATATTTTTTCTTCCATTTACTAAACCTCGAACTGTTTTAGTGTTTTAATTATTATAGATACACAATCTAATAATTGCTCTTTAGTCATAACTAAAGGTGGAGCGAAACGAATAATGTTTCCATGTGTAGGTTTTGCTAATAAACCATTATCTCTAAGTGCCATACATATATTCCAAGCTGTATCGCTGTCTTCTGTATCATTTATTAAAATTGCATTAAGTAAGCCTTTACCTCGCACAGCATTTACAATAGAACTAGTTTCAACATACTTAGCTATTTCACTTCTAAATAATTCTCCTAATTCTTGGGCATTTTCTGCCAAAGATTCTTCTTTAACGACTTCTAATGCAGCTATTGCTACAGCAGCAGCAACAGGATTACCTCCAAAAGTACTACCGTGGTTTCCTGGCTTAATAACATTCATAATGTTATCGTTTGCTAATACTGCAGATACAGGATATGCTCCTCCAGATAACGCTTTTCCTAAAATTAAGATATCGGCTTTAACCTCTTCATGATCTATTGCTAATAATTTACCAGTTCTTGCAATCCCCGTTTGTACTTCGTCTGCAATAAATAGTACATTGTGTTGTTTACAAAGTGCTCTAGCTTTGGTTAAGTAACCTTCAGACGGTACATATACTCCAGCTTCACCTTGAATAGGCTCTACTAAAAACCCTGCAACATTTTTATTGTTAGTTAAAGCTTCTTCTAAAGCTTTTAAATTATCATATTCTATTTTGATAAAACCTGCTGTGTATGGCCCGAAGTTTTTACGTGCTATAGGATCATTAGAAAACGAAATAATGGTTGTTGTTCTTCCGTGGAAGTTATTTTCACAAACTATTATTTCTGCATCATTTTCATTAATTCCTTTAACTTCGTATGCCCATTTTCTACATAACTTTAAAGCTGTCTCTACCGCTTCTGCTCCTGTATTCATAGGTAACAGCTTATCGTAACCAAAATAGTTGGTTGCAAATTGCTCATATCTACCTAATACGTCATTATAAAATGCTCTAGATGTTAATGTTAATTGCTTTGCTTGGTCTACCATAGCACCCACAATTTTTGGGTGACAATGTCCTTGATTTACGGCTGAATATGCCGATAAAAAATCATAATACTTTTTTCCTTCTACGTCCCATACATGTACACCTTCTCCTTTACTTAATACTACTGGAAGTGGGTGGTAATTGTGAGCTCCGTACTTGTCTTCTAAATCTATCGCTTGTTGCGATGTTAAATGTTCTAAAACAGCCATTTTAATTAAAATTTAAATGTGAATAAAATAACCATTCCTACTGTACCTTTATCCTTTCGAAGAATTCGAAAATTCAGCGTGGGAGAGAAATCATCCCTAGAGCTCGCAAATTACTAAATAATACGTAGGCTTTAAAATATTATGACGACATTTTATTAGCTAAAGAGGAAACTTGTAATTCCAGTCTTTTAATTTCTCTTAATAATGCATTTTTATCCATTTGCATCCATGCGAATACTTTTAACATGCTTACTCCTAGCAAAAATATTATGGTTCCTGTACTCCATTTTATCAATTCTTTTGTCTCCTCTGCATTAAAAAACTGCACTATACAATATATAAATAGGATAAAAAATACTACAGTTACTATGTTCATTAATAACATAATCCATTTGTTTTTACCTTTAAACAAACCCCATATCATTTGGAAAACACCTTGCTCGTCTAAATCTTCATAAAACTTAGCTTCTTCTTGTGTTAATGTCTCTTTTATTAGCGCGTCTATTACTTCAGTATCATTTTTCATAATTGTTATGTTTTAATATTAATTTTAATCGTTCTCTTGCATGAAATAATCTAGATTTTATGGTTCCTACCGAAACATCTAATACATTACTTATTTCTTTTAATGAATAATCTTGCACATAAAACAAACGAATTAC
>NZ_JBSHNS010000482.1:0-3078 GCF_053601635.1 Pontimicrobium sp. MEBiC01747 | reverse complement strand
CATGTATATTTTATTGGGGTTTACAGTTCCTTGAGCCAGTGCTGCAATTTGGTTATCTCCTTTATCTACAGTATGCCCAGATAAATTAGACCCATTCCATTCTGCTCTGTGCAAACTTTGAGATAGCATCCATATTCTTTTATCTGGATCATGGTGGTCTATGTAAGTTTGAACCCATCCCATTTCTGTATCTGAACTGAAGTTTACTGTTTGACTAGAATTAAATTGAGAATTTATAGAGCCAATTGATTGAAAGGCACCTCCACTTGAATATACATTTACAGGCGACCATACTTTATCTCCTTGTCTAGACCATTTCCATGCATTTTCTCCATCGTAACTATCTATGGAAGGCCCATCTCCGCCTATAGATTGGTAAAAATCTAAGACGTCTCCACTAGTTCCAGGAATAATACTTTGCGAACCTTGGTCTTGCGTTCCGTAATTAATATGATTTGTATCATTAATACCAGTAAATAAACAATCTCTGTACACTAGAGGAGTAATAGTATTTAATACATTTAAGTTAATAAAATGAGCATTAGCATATCCAGAGTTATCATATCCGACACCTGAAGCTGGAAAATCGGACCATTCTTTATAAGAAATGAAAACACCTCCATCTGAACATCTTGCCGAAAATAAATCTCCGCTGCTATTATAGAAAAAATGTGATGATTGAAAGTCTGGATGATAGTTAAATCGAATTCGATTTTGATAATCTGTTGGAGATAAGTTAGTTCCATTTTGATACCAACCCCAACCAGTTTCGTCTGTTAAAACAGAATTCAAGGCATTTGTAGATATAATAGGTATAGCATAACCACCTAAGCAAATATTAGGATTTTCTGGATGTGCAGCAAAGAATTTACCGGCATCCATTTTTCCACTAAGATCTCCATACCAGTTACCATGTGGAAATTTTGGTGTCCAAGTAACACCTTCATCATTAGAAACCCAGTAATTTTTATTTTCTGTTACGTATAGTAAACTACTATCTCCTCCAATACTAAAGGCATTATTGCCGTGCGAAGAGGTATAAGACCCCATAACATCAAAGTCTGTTTGCGAGGCATTTAATTTATACATTGCCCCACTTCTTGCTAAGTATATATTGTTTGCACCATCTTGAGTTGTATATCGTGGCGTATATAAAAAAGAGCTTAGAGAGGTCCCAAAATTTTTGAGTAATGAAAAATTAACGCCAAAATCTGTAGAAATATATATTGCAGAGTTATCTGTAACATATATTGTGTTGTTATCTTGTCTATTTATTGTAGAACTAGTATTAGTTGAAGGAAGCCCGTTTGAAAGTGTCCATGTAGCCCCATCATCATCTGAATAGTATAATGGGCCGTTTTCTATATGAGCAATAAGCCTAACTGTTCCACTCATATTAAATACCATTAAATTTTCATATCTATTTGGCCAACTTGCCGTTAATAATTGAAAATCGTCGCCTCCAGTGCCAGTGTTTGGATTATATACTGTTCCTTTATATATATAAGATTTAGAATTATATTCTCCTGCATAATGATTTAAAGTAACAGCATACATGGTATCTGTACCATCTAACATTTCTGCAAATTTAAATGCTCCAGGCATGTTTTTTGGACCTCTATTTAACCAGTTTCCTGTTAATGTTCCATTTGCGTAAATATTACTTAGTAAATTATTTTTACTAGATGAAGGTTTAACTGTTTTAGATAATCTGGCTAATATTTCTTGATGACGAGCAGCTTGTTCTGGTGTCCATCTCGCATGTTTATCTGGATTATGATTTTCTTTTTCTTTATTTTCTGCTTGAAGTAGTGGTTTTTTTAACTTCCCATTGGTGTCTTTATCTTGTTTACAAGACTGTAGGTTAAATACCATTAAAAGTACTATTATAAAAAAGGAGAGTTTTTTCATTTTCATTTTTTTAGTTAATAAATGGGGTTTGCACAAATTTAATATAAAAAATAAGTTTTATTGTTTAATTAAACGAATCGCTATTTATAGTAAATGTGTTTTGTAGTAGATTCAAATAGAAAAAACGTTTCAAAAGAAACGTTTTTTTATAATTTAATAAGTTTTTTAGTTGATAGATTCTAAATATAACAAAAAAAGCTGCTTCAAATATTTGAAACAGCTTTTTTAATAATAATTAAAACTAAATTAAAAGCAGTACTTGTTTTCTGCTTTAACTTTTTCTGCGATCTCGTTACGTAAGTCTACGATATCTGGGTAATTTGTATATTTAGTGAAACGTTTAAGTCCCATAAGCATCATACGTTGCTCGTCTCCTTCAGCAAAAGAAATAATACTTTCTTTTCCTTTTCCTTCCACAATACTTACAGCATTGTATAAATATAGCTTAGACATTGCAATTTGTACAGCTTGTTCTTTCTCTCCAAAACGTTTTGCGTTTTTCTCAGTTCTCAAAATTGTAGATTCTGCCATATAAATTTCAATTAAAATATCGGCAGCCGCAATTAATAATTGCTGGTGTTGTTCCATTTCTGGTCCAAATTTTTGAACAGCAGCTCCAGCAACCATTAAAAATACTTTTTTAAGTTTAGCTATCATTGCTTTTTCTTCAGAAAATAATTCTGAATAATCTGGCGTTTCAAAAGAAGGAATACCCATTAATTCTTCTTGTACGGCCATTGCAGGTCCTAATAAGTCTACATGCCCTTTCATAGCTTTCTTTACTAACATTCCAACAGACAACATTCTGTTAATCTCGTTAGTCCCTTCATAGATACGAGCAATACGCGCATCTCTCCATGCTGCTTCCATTGGTGTTTCTTCAGAGAAGCCCATTCCTCCAAAAATCTGGATACCTTCATCTGCACAATTTTGCACATCTTCTGAAACGGCTACTTTTAGTATAGAGCATTCTATTGCATATTCTTCGACTCCTTTAAGTTCTGCTTCCTGATGTGTATTTCCTGCTGCTTCACGTAGAGCAATACGGTCTTCTATATTTTTAGCTGCTCTATAAGTGGCAGATTCTCCAGCATAGGCATTGGTAGCCATTTCTGCTAGTTTTATTTTAATAGCTCCAAAATCTGAAATTGGTGTTTTAAATTGCTT
>NZ_JBSHNS010000481.1:0-417 GCF_053601635.1 Pontimicrobium sp. MEBiC01747 | reverse complement strand
CTCTTTTTTAGTGTCTACTTTTTTACGTTTTGGCTTGTCGCTTTCAAATAAATCTACTTCTTCAGAAACTTCTATATCATTTTCATCACAGTATTCTCTAATCACTTTTAAAATGGCACTTCCGTATTTTTCTACACGTGTTTTTCCCATACCATTAACTTCTAACAACTCACTTTTGTTAGTAGGTAAGGTTTCGCAGATTTCGTACAAAGCTTTCTGTGTAAATACTTGGTAATGTATTAAATCTTTTTCTTGAGCAATCTCATTTCTTAACACACGTAGCAATTCGAATAACTCAATATTTGTAGTGCCATCTATAACAGATTTTCTAGATTTTTTTGGTTTTTCTTTAGCTAAGAATACCGTTTTGGCGCGTAACTCTAAAAAGGTTTTTGTATTAAAACCATTAGATAAGCC
>NZ_JBSHNS010000480.1:0-430 GCF_053601635.1 Pontimicrobium sp. MEBiC01747 | reverse complement strand
ATATGCAAATCTATATATGCCTCATTTTTAGTTATTTTTCCTAAATCGTCTACATCTGCAAATTCCATAGCATCAGATTCTGCTATATTTAAAATTTTAGCGCCTTCTACGGCATCTAAAAATTCACCTTTTGCATTTAATAATTTTAAAGCATTCCACTGCTTTGGGTTATGGCTCGCTGTTAGAATAATACCACCATCTGCATGTTCCATTGGCACTGCAACCTCTACTGTTGGTGTCGTAGATAAGCCTAAATCTATAACGTGTATTCCTAAACCTACTAAAGTATGCATTACTAGACTCTGAATCATTTCTCCAGAAATTCTAGCATCGCGCCCTACAACCACTCTATAACTCTCTTTACTTCGTTGCGATTTTAACCATGTTCCATAAGCCGAAGCAAACTTAACAGCGTCTATAGGTGTTAGGT
>NZ_JBSHNS010000479.1:0-579 GCF_053601635.1 Pontimicrobium sp. MEBiC01747 | reverse complement strand
TTGGTATATTTAAAGTATTAGATAGTTTTGCTAAGGCTTTGTTTGCAAATCCTGTTTTTGTTCCATCATTATTCATAGAGGTAAAAAGTATTTCTCCTGCGCCTCGTTTTTCGACCTCCTTTGCCCAATCAAATAAGTTTAATTGTGTGGGTATGCTTCCTCCTGCTAAATGTACAATCCATTCGCCTGCTATTTGCTTTGCATCTATAGCTACTGTGATGCACTGACTACCAAATTTACCTGATAGTTCATTTATTAATTCTGGGCGTTTTACTGCTGAGGAGTTTATAGATATTTTATCTGCTCCTGCTTTTAAAAGCCTATCTACATCTGCTATTGATGAGATTCCTCCTCCTACGGTAAATGGTATGTTAACTTGTTCTGCGACATTTAAAACCATTTCTAAGGTTGTGTTTCTCCCTTCTAAAGTTGCCGATATGTCTAAAAACACTAATTCGTCTGCTCCGTTTTTGGCATATTGTTTTGCCAATTCAACAGGGTCGCCTGCATCTATTAAATTTACGAAATTCACTCCTTTTACTGTTCTTCCGTTTTTAATATCTAAACATGGTATTATTC
>NZ_JBSHNS010000478.1:0-9244 GCF_053601635.1 Pontimicrobium sp. MEBiC01747 | reverse complement strand
ATGATGTACTGTCCAAACAGCAAAAAAGGCCATTAAAAACTCTCCAACAATCATTACAGATACATGATAAATTAGAAAATCTATTTTAAAATAAAATACTAGCGTTAACATTATTGCTATAGAAACTAATTCTAGCAATACATTACGTACATACTTTTTATTACCAATTTGTAAAGCAACCTTATGAATTAAAAACATATGTACCGGCCCATATAATATTGCCCCATACCAAGTCATCCCTGCAGATTTCCCTTCGTAATCTTTATCTGTTAAACAGTATTTATGATGCCTTATATGATTAAATTTTATAGCATGAATGGAGGCTACCATTAAAATACTGTTAATGTATAAAGAGAGCCAGGTTAAAAACTTATTTGTTCCTAATGCATTATGGAATCCATTATGCACCTGCCGCAATCCTGTTAAGAAAAAAAACCCAGAAAAAGGTAATGCTGCCCAATAATAACCATAGTAGGCTAACACAATAGAAATAACAAACCACGGAATGGTAAGGTTATTTTCTATTAACATCTCTTTGAGTGTTAAACGCCTTAAATCTTTCCACTCAACACTATTTAATATTTCTTTATGCGTCATCTATTAAATTATCAAAAAAAGCTGTTGTTGCATGTTTCCCTGAATTATATAAATTGGTTTTCTGTTCTTCGGTTAAGTTAAAATCGGTAGCAGAAATACCTAAGTCGTCAACATTAACTGTTCTTTCTTTATCTGTTGAATCTCTTTCAAAATCAATTTTTTGGGTATCTAATAACATTCCAAATACAGCTTTAACGTACCCTAATAAATGATCGTATTCTAAATTATTATTTGTTGCTGGTCTACCCAAATCTCCAAAATGAAAGCCTAATGTTTGCATATTCGCTTCTTCTTGATCAAAAGCAGTAATTGGATAATTATAAGTTAATCCACCATCTACATAAATATGATTGTCTGGTATATTATTAGTAAAAGACCAAGCTTTAAAAAACAATGGAATAGACATTGAGGCTCTCACTGCTTCGGCTACTATTGTTTTTGGTGTTTTCTCATAAGAGAACTCTCGGGCTTGTTGCATATTTAAATCGGAAGAAAATACTCTTAAATCTTTACACCCCAAATTTTTTAAATCTTCAAATGTCGCATTTTTATTTCCTATTTTTTTTTCTATAAATGATTGAATAAACCCTAATAAAAAATCACCTTCATACAATCCATAATGTAAAGGTATACGAAGTGGGTTCCAATGGTCTTCAAAGCCTTTAAAATCTGTTGCTCTTACCACTTTGGTTATAGTAGCCGCATCATAATTTAAACTCACTAAAGCTGCTGTTATCGCTCCCGCAGATGTCCCTGCTACTCGCTTTACACTTTGCAATATGTTTTTTGCCTCCAATACCTCTATAGCTCCTGCATAAGCGATACCTCTTACACCTCCGCCTTCAAAAACAAGATTTTCTATACTATTCATAATTTAAATGGTTGTTAAATAATTAATAACGGTTAACGAAGGGAAAAAGAAATACCCTCCTCCTTTTATTGTTACAAAGCGTTTCCAATTATCTATATATTGATTTACTGGCTCTGCTTGTATAGTAAATTGCCCTTTACTATTATTTGGGTCTCCTTCTGGTGGCACACCAATAATAACATCAATATCATTACTTAAATGACGTAATTGATTATTATTAGACCATGCGTGTTGGATAAATTCAAACTGCAACTCTAAATTAGCGTTGAAACATATAAAACATAATCCCTTTTCTGTTTTATCGCTTCCATCTACTGCTGGTATTTCATAATTTCTACCTCTTCTAATTATGCGGTGTCTTCTGGTTACTTTTAAGGACTGTTTTTTATCATACCATCTAAAGGTATCTCTAGGATTATTTCGCCTTAAATGAGAGCCAAAGGGGCATTTTAATCCATCTGGATCTTTATCTGCATAACCAAAATCATCATTATTAAAATCACCTTCGGGCTGCTTATCTGGGTATAAAACTAATGAAGCGCCATTTGGCCATCTGCCAACGCATTTCGCTGCCAATTTAACACTAGCCTCTTTATCTATATCGCCATTTTCTTTTCTTGTTTTGTCTTCCATGAAGTCCCAAAATTCCTCAACATGCTGTTCCATTTGCCTAAATACCATAAAGGTTCCATTATGTCCTAAATCTTTTTTTCCAGAGCCCATAACATCGTCTTTTAGCAAATTACTATTACCTTGGTTTACTTCTAGCAAAGGTGAATATGGGTATTGGTCATGTTCATTTAAATAACCCATTAAAAATTCCCCCGTTTTTATTAAATCGTTTTCTGGACTTGGCTTTCCCGATCCTTTAATAACTGGTTCCGAAATGCCATCATGAAATCCAAAAGGTTCTTTATTATCTTTTCTTAAATGTGCTTTTATTTCCTTTGTTATGGTTATCCCACCTATAGTCGCTATACGTTGTTTTTCTTCCTTTAAAAAATTAGTTAATGCTTGCTCATCTTTAGCATGAAAAATTAAAGTCATGTGCAACGCCTCATCATTTGCTCCCCATCTCCATTTACTTGGGTCGTTTTCACCATAATCTCCTAAAATCCTGCTTCTATCTTCTGTTACAACACCTTCTCTAAAAGGCACAGGAAAACTTGCTACATTTTTATCTGCTAACCCTAATGCCCCTAATCCCTTTGGAGTAAAAGCTAAATGCAAGGTTTTTTCTGGATGAGTTGAAATGTCTCCAGAGTCTATTAATGGAAAAATGTCTTTAATCCATGCTTTTGCTTTAGTTGCATCTGTAATTTGTAGTAAAAAATAAGCTGTTTCATATAGTTTCCCATAGCCACGAGTAACCATACCTTGTATATCGTTTAAATCTAATGTTCTTGGATTACTAATTATTCCCATTATAATATGTCTTTTAAATTTTCGTTATATTCTACTTAGCATGGTTTTTATTTCTTGATCATTTAATTCTCCCGAATTAAAAAGCTCTACTCTTAATTTAGATTTGTCTACAATTTGCTGCAGTCCATACCAAGGGTAAGCGGAATACCAGATAGGTGTTGGCACTTGTGTTAAGCGCCCCCAACCCATAAATTCTAACACTTTGTAAGAACCGCCTCCAAACATAAAAAAAGTTCTAGGGTAACCTTTAGCTGCTCCATATATAGCATTTAACCCCCAACCATTATTATCTACAAAATCTCCTAAATATTCATCAAAACTTCCATCGAAATTACTAAAAAACACAAAACGGTTTCCTCCATCTATTAATACCCAACGCGCAAAATGTATTGTTGGTGTTCCCATAAGCTGCCCTTCTACAAACCAAGATCGCGCGGCATAACTTGTAGCCCACAAAAAGAACTTTAAACCTAGTTTTCTTAAACCTCCTTTAGTTTCAAATACTTGAGATAGTTGGTTTTGATAAATGATATCTTCTTGTGATTTTAATTGAGCCAAGTGTTCTAATGGTATTTGGTTTTGTGTTTTACCAAATGGTTTTGCTCTTAACTCATAGAAAAAATGAATTATTATTATAAAAATTAGAAGGAATGGTAGTATTACAATTAATAGCAGGGCTAATAGTATTGTTTTTATATAGTTTTTTTTGGGTAAGTGATAATATTCTCTAGCCCAATCCCATTTAGAGTCTTTAGCTAAAAATGCTTGTATTGCTTTATATGCTTCTTTTCTATTAGACCAATCTTTGCCATTATCTTTTACATAGTCTCTTACAGTATTATGCAACTCTGCTTCTTTATGTACTTGTTGTACCGTTCTATTAGGGGCGCCTACATAAAATCCTGGTGTTTTTATTTTATATTTTTGTAAATATGCTAACCTATTTTTATCGTTTCTTTCTGCCTCTTCAGGATAACCAACACAGTTTGCGAAAATTTGATCTAGATCGGAAGGTAATATATTTACCAAATCTATAAGGTGTTGCTTCTCGCTACCATCTATATTAGCTGCATATATTAAACTAGCTGGATACTTATCTGTTTTAGGAGCTATTATCCATCTCGCAAAATGTACTGTGGGTATTTTTCCAAAAGAAAAAAAGCTGTCTTCTTTTGAAGGATTACCACCTGTATTTAATAAAGTGGTTACGGCTTCTATTTGACTAGGAATAATAGGAATTTGTAATGAAACTGCGTTTTGCCTTGTCATATTATATTTTATTAGTTAGTTAGAAGAACTGAAAGTTACAACATAATTATTTGGGAAAGGGCCTATAGTTAGCCCAGAGCCTCTACCAATATTACCTTTAGCATTTGTAACATTTTCTAAGCGTAATACCGCTGCCACCAATTCTGGAATTGTAACCGAATTTATATATTTCCCATAACATTCATGCAATGCAAACCCCCAATTCATATATCTTGAGTCTCTATTATATTTAAATTTTTTTGGTTCAGGAAAGGTAACAGGGTCAAACATTGCCCCAGATGTTAGAGCCATAATTTTTCTATTTCCTTTTATTTTATATGTTTTATTTCCGCTTCCTTTAATAAATTGCTTCGTTTCATTAAAACGTAATACTCCAGGCTGTACTGGGTTAAAACGTAATGCCTCGTATACATATCCTTTAACCACATCCATATTATATGCTTTTGCAGCTGCAATGGCTCCTTTTAACTCTTTAGGCCTTTTAAATAATTCTTCTAATGCATACACTACAGCTTTACTTGTTGTTTCTTGTAAGCCTGTTAACAACCCTCCAATATTTCTTCTAATAATATCAGCATCTACCCATAGATATTCGGGTTGCTGTTGTAATATAATTAATCTACTTAACAAATTATCGTCTAGTGTTTTTCCTTCTGCCAGGTTCTTTTTACTTTTATCTATAAGACTTCTTACCCAGGCTGTCCTCTCTTTTCCTGAGTTTACAGCTGCTAAATGCTTCTCTTTGTTTCCTGTGAAGTTAAGAAACAAATCGTAAAACATAGTACGTTGCCACCTTTTCATTTGTGATTTCACTGGTGCAGGTACTCCAAAATAATCTTCTAATATACCTAGTAGTACATTATAATTTAAGGTTTGCACAACATCTAACTTCTCATGAGGTTGCATTTGTTTGCATATATTATCGGCATGATTACGAACATAAGCTCTAATTCTATCTAAATCGCCTTTATGTGTTGCTTTTCTAACATAGTTTCGTTCTCTATTAAATTGTGGATTATTTCTATCCATTCCTAAAAAAAATGTTCCTTTTTGGTCTGCCATTTTTTTAGCATTAATTTCCTTAATCGTGAAATCTTCATCTCTATTAAGAACATTTACCACTAAATCATGCCTGCTAACTATCGCTATTTTTGCCAATCCTATATTAATTAAGGGCCATCTTTTTTGTAAAAAATAAAATATACGCCATTGATTATTTGTTAGCTTTCCAATACATCTATTAAGTACTCGCTTGATTATATTAGGTGTTTTTGGTATAGCACCTAGGTTTAAATTTATGGGGCGTTCTTCTTGATACATTTTTAAAACAAATTGTCCAGCTGGAGAACGTCTTAATAACATAATTTCGTAACGAAACGCTTCTGATATTTCATTGAATTTCGTTTGAGCTCCTCCATATTCTACAGGCAAAATTACGGGAGCAGCAATGGCAGCAAATGCTAAATCTGCTGCTGTAAATTTGTTGCCTACTAAATATTTACGATTATCGCTTAACAATTTATCTACATGAGAAAAAATGTTTTTTACTTCTGCTAAAAAAACAATTGAATCTTCGTTATTAAGGTTTATTTTTTTTGAAATTCTTTTTTTATAATTACCATAACTTAATCTGTATTTTAATCGATTCAGGAAAGTAATATTCTTTTTTAGTAACGTAAGTGCATTCTTTTTAGATTTAAACAACTCAGAATAACGGTAGCGTTCTACCGCAGTATAAAATGTAGTTGTAAATAATTTATATAATTCGTAAACTTCATTCTGCAAATCTATATCTGAAGGAAATAATTGTTTTCCTTCTGGTAAATTAGCATCAAAATCATGAATAATACTCTCGGAAGAATAAATTAAACGGTCTGTTTGTAAATAAACAGGCATATTATTTACTTCTTGAGAGTTAATAATACGTCCAGCTTTACGCTCACCAATTACTGGTGGATAGTTTTTTTCTATATACTGAATTTGGTTTATGTCTAAAACCCATTTTGCAATTTCTGTATGACCAGCGGTGTTAATGCTAACTAATGTTGGTACTCGTTTAGAGTAACTAAAGGATTTATAAAATTTTATAGGATTCATAATAGCTGTAGTTTTAATTTAATTTGGTTGCATAATAAGTACAGATATCGTCACCTAACTCTATACGTTTTTTAATATATTCTTCTACCTCTAGTTCTTTTTTAAATAGCACATATGTACCTAAAGCATGTCCTCTTACATCTTTTATTTTTTTAATTACTGCTAATGGAGTTATGTTTGTTTTTTGTAAATGATCTATAAAATCTTCAGGGTTACCCTGTATTCCTACCATTATAATAGCACTTGTTTTTTGCAAACGTTCTAATTGACTTGGGTTACAATATGTCCAACTCGTTTGTAGGGTGGCTTTGGCTCGCATTGCTGCTTCTCCACCAAACAACAATCCATTCATTACCTTCATATATGCTTTAGAAGAGGCATAATGAGTAATGTATATGTAAGTTCTATCTCTTGTTTTAAAAGGACCTAAAGATAAAGGTGTATTATATTTTATACTTACTGCTAAGCTTTTTTTAAGAAAGCTTTCAAACAAAGCTTCATCTCCTTCTTTAACTTGAAGAATATTAAACATGGGTTGAGGTTTAGACCAATTTTTTTCTGTAAAGGTCCTGTAGGAAAGGGCTTTTATAATACCTAATGTATCTAAAAGTGTATTCGTTATTTTACTTGGCATTATTGAGGGTTTTTTATAGTAATACGAATATACTTTATAAGGTTTACCTTTTTACAGGTATAAATACCTAATTTATATCAAATACTATAGCAATAGTAGTACTACTATTACCTAATAACACCTTAAAATATTAAATACAACAAACCTAAACTAAACTTAACAACCACAAAATCAATACTTTCTTAAACAAAAGTTAAACAGTTTTGTTTTAATAGTAATACTATTATATATTTGTTATTTAACTATGGAAAACCTACATATACATATTGCTATAAATCCAGATTTATATACTAAAAACCCTGAGTCCTCAGATTTAGGAAAAAAAATAGTAAGCAAAAGTATAGAAATGATAGATGAATTAGGTTTTGAAACTTTTACTTTTAAGAAACTAGGAATTGCCATAGGCTCTAACGAAAGTTCTATTTATAGATACTTTGAAAGTAAACATGCCTTGTTAGTTTACCTAATAAATTGGTATTGGAGCTGGATAGAATATAAATTAGTTTTTACTACAACCAATGTTCCGTCTCCGCACGATAGATTAAATAATGCTATAAAGCTTTTAACAGAGCATGTAGAAAAAGACAATGCTTTTACGTTTATAAATGAAATATTATTAAATAAAATTATTATTTCTGAGTCTGCAAAAGCATACTACACAAAAGACGTAGATAAAGAAAACGAAAAAGGGTTTTATAAAACATACAAAAGAGTTGTACAACGCGTGAGCGAAATTGTTATAGAAATAAACCCGAAATTCGAGTTTCCGCACATGCTTATATCTACAGTTATAGAAGGCGCACACCACCAAAGATATTTTTCTAAACACTTACCCGCTTTAACAGATGTAGAAGAAGGAAAAAATAACATTGTTAGGTTTTATACAGATTTAGTACAAAAAACTATTGCATAATGAATTTGTTAAAGCATAACATATTAAACAGTTTAAAATACGGCGTTTCTACTCTTGTGCTATTTAGTATATTATTGCAGCCTATAGCAAAAGTTATTTCAATTTTTAGCGACGATACTGTTGAGTTAGTTTCTCTAAACTGGTTAGAGGACACTACGGATATTGATGAGAAAAAAGAAGATAAAAAGGATGAGAATAGCAAAGAAGATGAGAAAAAAACTGAGCCTCAGTTTTTAAGCTCACAAAAACAATCTTATGTTTTTGTATCTATAGCTCCTAATTACAATGTTTTAGAATTTATGTTAGATTTTAATTTAGACATTGTAATACCACCCCCAAAGCACGCCTAAATTATTTATACTCTTTTATTTTCGGTACTTTTTAACTCTAGAAGCTACTGATTACTTTTCCTAATATAGGAACCAATCAAATTAAATTATCAATTAAAGGATTACCCCATTTAAAAATACGGTAACACTTGCCTTTAAATTATTAAAATCATGAATAGTTCAAACCCCTTTAAAAATTTTAAAGCCGATATCCCGGCTAGTATTGTTGTATTTTTTGTCGCACTTCCATTATGTCTAGGTATAGCATTAGCTAGTGGAGCTCCTTTATTCTCAGGTTTAATTGCTGGAATTGTAGGAGGTGTTGTTGTAGGAGCACTAAGTGGCTCTTCTGTAGGGGTTAGTGGACCAGCTGCAGGTTTAGCCGCTATTGTTCTAGTAGCCATCGGTTCTTTAGGTGGTTATGAAAATTTCTTATTAGCTGTTGTTTTAGGAGGTATTATACAACTTCTTTTTGGGTTACTTAGACTAGGTGTTATAGCTTATTATTTCCCTTCTTCAGTTATTAAAGGGATGCTAACTGGTATAGGTATTATTATTATATTAAAGCAAATCCCTCACTTTTTTGGCTACGACGCTGACCCAGAAGGAGACTTTGCCTTTTTTCAAGTAGACGGAGAAAATACTTTTTCAGAAATTATTAATGCCATTAATTTTATTAGTCCTGGAGCCACTACTATTGGTATAATTGGATTAATTATTTTAATAGTATGGAGTAATGTTCTTTCTAAAAAAGGAAAAATATTTCAAATTATTCAAGGCCCATTAGTAGCAGTAGCAATTGGTATTATATATTATATTATAACTTCTGGTAACAGCACATGGGGAATTTCTGAAAGTCATTTAGTTAGTGTTCCTGTTCCTGGAGATGCCAGTTCATTTTTAGCACAATTTAGCTTTCCAAATTTTAAAGCTATAACAAACCCAGAGATATGGGTTACTGCTTTTACTATTGCATTAGTTGCAAGTCTTGAAACCTTACTATGCGTTGAGGCTACAGATAAGTTAGATCCAAGAAAACGTGTTACGCCAACAAACCGAGAATTATTAGCACAAGGTTCTGGTAATATTATTTCTGGTTTAATTGGAGG
>NZ_JBSHNS010000477.1:0-9894 GCF_053601635.1 Pontimicrobium sp. MEBiC01747 | reverse complement strand
ATATTAAATAATTCTTAATCTTTAAGTTATAGGCATTGTTCTATTTCTTGCTTTCAACGGTAAAAACAAAATAATGCATAAAAAAAGCGACACCTAACTGGTGTCGCTCTTATAAGTTAATTTTAATATGTAATAAATACTATTAAAAAAGTCGTTTATTTAGTTTAGTGGTTATTGTTACAAAAAAATTTAACCCCCTTTTTCATTTATAGGCTCTATAACATTGGTATCGAACATTGTCCATACTTTAGTTAAATCTGTACTTGTTTTTCTAGGTAACACTATAGCTATAGCATAATTTTTATTAACATGGCACATAGCTTTATATTGCCCAAAATGCTGAAATGTAGCGACAAACGTAGTGCCCTCTTTTTTAATGTTTTCTATTTCAAGAAACACAAAGTCTAACATCATTCCTGTTTTTATAATTTTGGCTAAAGCTTCTTTTGCGCACCATAGTGCTGTAAAGCCAGAAATATTATTGATTTCTAATGTTTTTAGTAACTCTATTTCTTTATGTGTTATTTGGCTTAGTATTGCTTTTTCTTTATCACAGTTTATTTCTTCTATATCTATACCCATTGGGTGAGATTCTTTAAATGCTACACTCATACCTATATTACCACAATGTGTAATACTTACTTGTATATTTTTAACTTTTAAGCATTTAACTATAGGAAAACCAAAAACGCCTGATCCTATTTTTATAGATTCTAATGTTGCTTTTTTAGACAGCGTATTAACTGCTAGTTTAGCAGAAAACCTTCCTAAAATGTAATTTAATTTTCTTCGATCGTATTTTAAATTTTCATAATATTTTCTTTCTGAATTATGAAATAAATGTAGTGCATCAGGAATTTTAATAAACTCCTTTTTTACTAGGGAAACAGATGCATTATAAGCTTTATTTACTCTATCCATTTTAATGATAGATACTGAATGTTTCATAGTATTTTAAGCAATTATAATTCATTAACTGAATTGCCTTATTTTATTTTGTTTCCGTTTCCATATAAAAAAGTATGTTGTAGATAGTATGGCAAAAATGCTCCAATTTAACCAATCACTTAGCCATACTGTTGTAATATCTGCTTGCCACCAAAATATAGAGAGGTACGCATATAATAAATAACTTATTACACTTATTGCGCCTATAACAAATACATATTTTGTTTCTCCTGTTGCTATAATAATATTAGTATTTATTGTACTAATAGAAAATAAAATGATAGAGACTAATAGTATTCTTAAAATTGGAATGGCGTCTTGTATTAAGGCTTGATCTGTAGTATAAATATTAAGTAATAATTCTGGTATTAAAAAAATGAGTAGACATAATATACCACTAATTCCTAAACTTACTTGATGAGACTTAATTATTGCTTTATATACATTATCGTAATCCTTACGCCCTATCATATTACTTAAAATGGTATTAACTGCTCTTCCTAAACCAAATAATGGTAAGCATAGAAATAAATATAGGGACCTAATAATTAATGAGACTCTTAATTCTGCACTCCCCATTTTTTCTATCATTATAAAAAAGACCCAATAGGCTAAGGTGTGAAAAAGATTTTGTAATACTAATGGCGTTGCTTTTTTTGTTACTTCTATTAAAAAGGGCACATTTAATGTTTTAAAACGAAATAAATTATACGTTTTTACTACCTGCAATTTATTACCAAAATACAGATAGGTTAAACCACTAAAAAACAAGGCTATTACTGTAGCCAAACCAGAGCCATATACACCTAATGCTGGGCATCCAAAATTTCCAAAAATTAGCAGGTAATCTAGTATTAAATTCACAATAATATAGGTAACCACGCTATATGTAATAACCTGTGTTTTGCCTAATGCTGAAAAAAATGCTGAAAAAAAACTTACACAGATTGTTATTGGTAAACCATATATAAGGACATCTAAATACTCGAAGGCATATAAAATAATTTCTGTATCCTTAATCATTAAAGACAAGCCTTTAACTCTAATTATAGAGAAAATAATTATAATAAACAGAAATAAAAAGACTCCTAGAATAATAATATTATCTACAATATGGCCTACTTCTTTATTCTTTTTTTCTCCTATCTTTTTTGCAATTAAGCGTTGTACATATGAAGAAAAGCCTAATAGTATGAATGAAAAAAACATCCAAACCATGGCTCCTATTACTGTACCATTTAACTCCTTTTCTCCTATTCTATTTACAAAAGCTGTATCTATAATTTGACCAACTCCTCCTACTAAATTTGCCAATATTAAAGGCAATGCTATTTTTAAAATGCTTTGGTAATTGGCTTTAATTTCCATTTTATTTTTATTAATTAATACTTAAAATAGGTTGGGCAGCGTTATCTGTAAGCTGAAAACTCAACATTAAAATGCTATGAGATAAACAAACTACCCAACCAAATAAATTATAGGAAACCTCCGCTTTTCTTTTCGTTCTTTTCTCTTTTTGTTCTTTTTCTTGATTTCTTTTTACCTTGACCAAATCTGTAAGATAGTCCTAAATAAACCGTTCTAGAATCCCATGTGAATTCCCCAATTTGTTTAAGTGGTCTTTCTCCATCAAATGACCAATTTTGAGTTTTGAATATATCATTAAAATTAAGGCTAACTGTTCCTTTACCTTCTGCAAAATTGTAACGTCCTCCTACGTTTACAAATGAAAATTCTTGAACTTCAAATTGTAAGTTTTCATTTGGCCCTCTATACAAGCCAAATAATTGAAAGGTTAAGTTTTTAGTTGCTTTAAAACTATTATTCATTCTAAAATTATACAGTAAGTTGTCTACTTCTAAAAATGTGTTTTCTACAATTCCTTTTTGAGTTTGAGAATATAAATCGAAGCTAGTATTAAAACTCCACCAATTGGTTACTTTATAGTTTGCCGAAATTTCAAAACCAAAAGCTGTATTATCATCATAGTTATCGTATGATAAAATAATTTTAGTTGGATCTTCTGGATCATCAAACCCTATTCTATTTATTTCATCTTTTATGAATCTATAGAATACGCCAGCTGTTAAACTTCCTTTTCCTAATTTTCTTATATAATTAAACTCAAAAGAGTTTGTAAATTGTGGTAATAATCCTGGATTACCTATAGAGGTTATTCTTGGTGTATTCCAGCCTCTAATTGGGTTTACTTGTGTTACACTAGGTCTATCTACTCTTCTACTATAACTCAATTGATAGGCATTTTTTTGCTCTTCTTGATCTGGAGTATATTTTAAAAATGCTGAAGGGTAAACTGTAAATATGTTATCTGATATTGTTGCTGGTGCTTCTCCTACTTGATTAAACTTTCCTTTAATATCATAACTTTCTACTCTTGCTCCTATTTGATATGTCCAATTAGTTAATGTTTTACTGTAGGTACCATAAACAGAAAAAATATCACTATCGTAAGAAAAACTTGAGTCATCTAAATTAGCATTTGTAGATTGATATGTATTATCTGTTCTTCTTAACCATGCCTGCGACCCTAATTCTAGTTTAGCTGATTCTGATAATGGGTTTACATAATCTAAATTTAATATTACATTATTCCTTTCATTATCTATATCATCTATATACGATTGAAATGAACTATCGCCTCCTGTAAACCTAAAATCGGAAATATCATCTCCATTATAGGTATTAAAATCTGCTTCAAATTCTATAGTATGCCCCTCTTTTGGGAATAAATGTTTGTAATCGAAATTATATGTTGATGCATTGTTCTCCTTATCATTAATAAGGTCTTGCTTTAAGTTAGGAATATCATTGTTGTTATAAATAATATCTGTGTAGCCTGTTGTAACACCATCAAATATGTTTTGAGTAGTAAAAAATGAAACTGTATTATTATCATTTATATAATAATCTAATCCAGCTTTAAACAAATGCGAATTGTTGTCTGCTAATGATCTCCATATTTGATCTGAGTTTTCTTCTGGTCTAAAAATAGTTCCATCTACTCTATTTTTTCCTAAATTATTTCCATAATTTCCATATAGGTTAAATTTACCTGTTCGATAATTTAAATCTAATGAGTTGTTGTATCGTGTTTTAATACCAGATGTTATCCCTAGATTTATAGCTCCGTTAAACCCAATTCTAGCGCTTTTATGTAATACTATATTAATAAGTCCACTCATTCCTTCTGGATTATATTTAGCAGATGGGTTTGTTATTAGTTCTATCTTTTTTATTGATGTTGATGGTATTTGTTTCAATAATTGATCTGTACTAATATTAGTTGGTTTACCATCTACTAACACAACAACATTCTGGTTTCCTCTAAGTGAGAGGTTTCCATTTTGATCTAAATCTACAGAGGGCACATTTACCATAATATCTGCTGCTGATGCCCCTGCTGTTGTTAAATCCTTTCCTACATTAATGATTTTTCTATCAATTTTTTGTTCTATAGTAGAGCGTTCTGCAACTATTGTTACACCTTCTAAAGCTTCTGCTTCTTCTGCTATAGCTATAGTATTTAAGTTAATAGATTTATTAGATTTTGTTAAGGTTAACTCTGTAGTATATGTTTTGTAACCAATAAACTGTACTTCAAAAATAATAGCTTGGCCTGGTATATCTTTTACTTCAAAATTTCCTTTTTCATTAGTTATTCCTCCAGTAATGATACTATTATCTGCTTTATTTTTTATTACAATAGACGCATAAGGTATTGGTTCTTTAGTTGTTTCGTCTATAATTTTTCCTTTAACACTTCCTGTAAAAGAAGGTTTTGTTGCTGTTTGCGCATTTGTGTTTGTAAAGCTGAAAAATAAAAACAATAACAACATGGTTTTAAAAACCGGTAGTATTGATGCTCCAAAACTAGCAGTATAGAACATATTATTTTGATTAAGCTTTAATTTTAGATACTCCAGCAGAACTCTATTATATGTATAATACTGTTTCCTAGTATGTTTTTTAGCATTCATTTATATAAAATTTTATTTTATGAGAATTATGTACTCGTTTTATAGTTTATAAAAACTATTTTTTGTTTTAATTAAAGCATACTCAATTTAGACCTAAACATTTGTAACATTTAGGGTAAGTAGTTTTATAAAGTAATTTCTACTTTAAATTGAGTATGCTTAATGTATTTTCTTTAAGGTATTATGCCTTTGTTGTTTCTAAACTAATAGCAACTTCTACATCTCCTCCTAGCGCAGCTGTTGGAAATTTAGATCCTATTTTATAATCTAATCTTGGTAAAGTTCCTGAAAACTCAAATACTCCAATTGTTTTTTTGAATCTTGGATGAACAAAGCTTCCTTTAAAAGTTCCAGCAAATTCAAATGGTTTCGTTATTCCATTAATAGTTAAATCTCCTTTAACAGTATAGTCTTTGTCTGATACTTTTGTAAACGATGCATTTTTAAAAGTAATTTCTGGATGCGCTTCTGCATTAAAAAAATCTGCACTTCTTAAATGCTTATCTCTATCTTTTTGATTAGTGTTTATTGAAGCTGTTTTAATTGTAATATCTGTACTAGCTCCATTAAAATCTTCTCCTTTAGATTGAATAGCTCCAGAAAAGTCGTCGAAATTTCCTTTTACTGTTGCTATTTTAAAGTGTGATACCTTAAACGTAATGCTAGAGTGTGATTTATCTATTTCCCATTTTGCGTCTTGAGCAGTTACTGACGAAACGAATGAAACAAAAAGTAATGTTAAAAAAATGTTCTTAAATGTCATAATTGTTATTTTAAATTATTAATGATTATTATTTAATGGGTACACCCCTTTTAATTCTATATTTATTTTAATGCAATGGCTATTATTTTGGCTGGTGAAATAACTGTTCCACCTACAGCGAATGCGATATATTGTTTTCCATCTATCATGTATGTCATTGGAGCTCCTGTTACATTTAATGGTAGTTCTACTTCTGCTATAAGTTCTCCATTATCTTTATTAAAGACTTGCATTTTTGGTTCGAACTTAGTTATAGTAACTGGTGGAACTCCTTTTAAACGTTCTGATCCAACTAATGCTGGAACAAAATCAAAAAATCGTCCTTCTTGTCCCACAAACAGTAGTGTTTTAGTTAATAGTGGAGAACCTCTAAATTGCCATCCTAAACGTGGTAAATCCATATCTTTTAGCATTGGGTGGTTTCTTGGCCCATTCCCCATAGCAACTTGCCATTTATGATCTCCTGTATTAATATCTATGGCTGTTATACGCCCGTATGGGGGTTTTAATAATGGTAACCCTTCTGGCCCTACAATTCTAAAATTGTCCCAATCGTATTTTGCATCTGTTTTTTCTGGATCTGCTTTTACTACTTTAAAAAATACTGGGTAAGTTATAGATGGAATGTATAGCATTCCTGTTTCTGGGTCTACTGCTGCTCCATGCCAATTAGCGCCTCCTAATGCGCCAGGTAAATACATTAAACCTCTTTCGGTTGGAGGTGTAAATAATTCTCCTTTATCCACATTTGCTAAACTCTCCCATGCACGTTCTTTAAGTTCTGGAGTAAAATCTATAATATCTTCTTTAGTAATACCTTGCCTTTCATAAGGTGCTGGCTTTGTTGGAAATGGTTGTGTTAACGAGGTTCGCTCTCCTTCTACCTTAGATTGTGGTACAGGTCGTTCTTCTATTGGCCATATTGGTTCTCCTGTAACTCTATCGAAAACAAATACAAATCCTTGTTTTGTTAATTGTGCAACTGCTTTTACAGGTTTTCCTTTTACAGTAATGTCCATAAGGTTTGGTGCCGATGCTAAATCGTAATCCCAAACGCCATGGTGTACTGCTTGAAAATGCCAAATACGCTCTCCTGTTTTTATATTTAAACATACTAGGCTTTCTGCAAATACATTATCGCCAGGTCTATCTCCTCCATACCAATCGTTAGTTGGCGTACTTACTGGAAGGTATACATAACCTAACTCTTCGTCTGCACTCATTCTAGTCCAAACGTTTGTATTTCCCATAATTTTAGCCGATCCTTTTTCCCAAGTGTCATAACCAAATTCTCCCTCATGAGGAATGGTATGAAATGTCCACAGTTGTTTTCCTGTTTTTACATCAAATCCTCTAACATCTCCTGGTGGCTTCATACTTTTTGGCCCGGCATCTGTAATAGAAGAGCCTACAACGATAACGCCATTAGCAATGATTGGAGGGGTAGGCACACTATAATCTCCTGGAGCAAAAGTTCTACTCAACCCTTTTGTAAGGTCTACAATCCCTTTGTTTCCAAAGGTTTCAACGGGTTCCCCATCTTTTGCACTTATAGCAATTAATCTCCCATCTAATGTTCCAAAAACAATTCTTCCATCCTTTCCATCATCCCAATACGAAACACCACGATGCATAAATCCTCCATGCGCTGGTTTACCTTCTGCATTATATACTTCTGGATCGTATTTCCATATTGTTTCTCCTGTTTTACCATTTACAGCAGAAACTGTTCCTAGAGAAGAACTTATGTACAAAACACCATTTATAGCTAAAGGTGTTGTTTGATATATTGAAATTGGATACCGTTTTGTTTTCATTAAAGCATTATCTGGAGATTCCCACTCCCATACAATGCCTAGGTCTTTTACATTATCTTTATTTATTTGATCTAAAGAGGAATATTTAGAATTATATTTATCTGCCGCATACGATGACCAATCTCTATTTTGTGCTATCACAAAATTATTGAGACTAAATAACATTGCTGTTACAGAAAGTATAACATACTTTATTTTCATTTGAATTAATTTTTATGAATTAGTTTTAAAGCGAAGTATATAAATCTACAATCTAAAGTAGCCCTACTCTTTAAACTAAATAATGACTACATTACTCTGTGCTTTATTAAAAGATATAAAGCACAGAATAAAGTTTTAAATGTGTTTATTGTAATCTGTAAATATTGTAATCTTCGTGTGTAGTATTACCTGAAGTTAATTTAGATAAGTGAGATGTTAAAATATAAACTTCACCATCATATGCTATTGTTGCAGATGTAGGAAACTCTTCGCTTGCTATTGAAAATGTAGAAACCGATTGAGCAGAAACCCATCCATCTGTAGATTCTAAAACACGAGCACCAGCAGTTGGTCCAATTCCTGTTTCTACCATAACAATGCTTCCATCACTTCTTAATTCTAACCCATCGCTTCCAATATAATCTGGGATGTTTACATTAACAAAACTTGTTGGGTCTGCAACTGGTACTTTAAATAACTCTCCTGAATCTGTTTTACCTACTATTAAGTTTCCATCTACATAAACAATTCCATTAAGTGCTAATCCACCACCGCCTGGTACGTTTTCGAATGCGCTTCCTCCATCTAAGAAAATAGATGCTTCGTTTGCTTGATTTATTTTATAAATCACTGGGTTGTAAGAGTCTGTTACATAAATATTCCCACTATTATCTATGGCAATATCATTCGCAAATACAAATGTATTTTCTGGGTGCAATGTTGCTAAATTTATTCCTGTAATTTTATCTCCTGTTGTTAAGTTATAAATACCTAAATAGGCTACTTTTCCTAATCCAACGCTATTTGCAGAAAAACCAAAGTCTCCAGAGGCTACTAATAGTCTATTATTAGCATTGTCTGCATAAATACCTGTTACTAATGCCAAATTAGTATCTGTTACAAACGTTGTATATACTCCTGTTTGTGGATTTACTAAACCTACTTCACTTTTTGTTAAAGAGCCTACTACAAATTGATTTCTCTTAGCGTTAAAGTCAAACTTACCTGGGTAAAGCCCTTCAGATGAAATAGTAATTAATTCTGGAATAGGTTGTGGCTCTGGTGTTGAATTGTCATCGTCGTTACTACAAGCTTGTAAAAAGACTAATGCAATTAATAATAGGGTAATGTTTTTAAATTTAAAAGTTTTCATAAAATTGAATTTGTTAATTGTTTTTGTTTATTTATTTAGATTGAATTTGTTAATTGTTTATTAATCTTAGATAGTCTGTTATAAAGTAATGCTCCTGTTTCATTCATAAGTTTTGCTCCTATTTCGTCTACATGTCTATTTTGCCATTTTTCTAAACGAGAGCCTTTTACCCATTGGTTAAAAGCACCTAATGCTGGTCCTGTATGAATTTGAAAATCAACTTTATTATCTAAATTCCCTGCAAAAGCTGCACGGCTACTGTACCCAAAATACCAACGGAATATTAAGCTCATTTTATGTCTGGGACGCTGTTCTGCTTTGGCTATTTCTTCTAGTTTGTTTTTACTTTTAAAATGTTCTTTTGTTTCTTCCCATATTTCAGATATTGATTTTTTGAAGTAGTTTTTTTCTAATTGCAACACTGTCTTCTCTGGAATATCTTCTAATGCATTGTATTGGTTATATAATGCGTATAATTTATTAGCTCTTGCAGGAAATAAAACGCCCTTTTTTAAGACTTGCACTTTAGATCCTATTTCGAACATATCTCCTGATGGTGCATATCCTGTGTCTTGAACATTTATAGCTTCTAGTAAATCCTTTACAGCATTACTAGTTTTTGCTTCTACAGTACATTGATTTATTGAACCAGTTAACACAAAATCTGCGCCCATTACAAAAGCACTTGCAGCAGATTCTGGTGTACCAATACCTCCAGCCAGACCAACTCTAATTTGCTTTTGGTATTTGTATTTTTTCTGAATTTCTTCTCGTAAACGTTGAATGGATGGTAATAATACTGTTGCTACACCTCCATCTGTATGTCCGCCAGAATCTGCTTCTACACATATATCGTAACTTACTGGAACTGTCTGCGATATATTTGCTTGTGCTTGAGTAATTTTCCCTTTTTCAAGTAATTTATAAACCAATTTTTCTGGAGCTGGTTTCATAAATGCTTCTGCTACTTCAGGTCTAGAGATTTTAGCAAGTATTTTGTGTCTATTTACTATG
>NZ_JBSHNS010000476.1:0-3356 GCF_053601635.1 Pontimicrobium sp. MEBiC01747 | reverse complement strand
GTCTGAACGTTCAATAAGTATTAATAAAATTAATCTAGAAATCAATTCTATTTTAGCTGAGGTAGAGGAATTGATAAAAGAAAATAATAATGATGAAAATTTTGAATATTCCAATCAATTAGAAAAAATTAGAGTTGGATTAATTGAAATACAAATAGAAGCAACATTATTAGAAGACGATGATATTTCTGACCAGAAATATCAATTAGATGATAAAAAAAGAAAACTAATTCAATCTTTTGAT
The DNA here is from genome assembly GCF_053601635.1 of Pontimicrobium sp. MEBiC01747. Classification (NCBI taxonomy): domain Bacteria; kingdom Pseudomonadati; phylum Bacteroidota; class Flavobacteriia; order Flavobacteriales; family Flavobacteriaceae; genus Pontimicrobium; species Pontimicrobium sp. MEBiC01747. Next base: position 3,112 of record NZ_JBSHNS010000476.1, on the reverse strand, counting down.
GCTTTAACCAGAAATAAAGCAATAGCAACAGAAATAGAAGAATACATGTCTTCTAAAGAAAGCTTAGAGTACTTAATTAATAAAGAAGAGAATAAACGTTATGAAGATAAATATTTAAAGATTATTAATAACGAAAAAGAGGTGGTTAATTCTGGAAATAAGTATTTAATACGAGCCAAAATTAAAGAGTTAGAACTTTTATTTAACGATATAATACAATCTAGCGACGAGAATTTTATTTCTTACTTTTTAGGATTAAAGTACAGTACCGAATATTCTAATCAGCGAAAAGCAGATAAATTAATAAAACAAGGAGACGAAGCAATAGATAAACAAGATTATAAATCGCTACGCCATATTGTTTATGCCTTATATGCCATGTTACCAGACTACGAAAAAGAGAGACAGAAACAGTTTAAGGACGATTCTAAAACTGGGTTAAGTTAATTTTTATACTTTTTATTATAATAATTAGTGTAAAGCCTATCTATATTTAATGTATTAAGCTTTACACTTTTTGTGTTTATCGCTTCTTTACGTAAGGTGTCTATAGTAGTAATTGTTTTTCCGCCGATGTTGTTTTTTCTTATATTTATTTTATTGTAGAAAGGTAAAATACTGATCTCTTTTGGAATATCTTTTTCCAGATGTTCAACAGTATACATTTTAGAAATGTCTGTATTATCTATAAAATGAGAGAATTGAGTGTCTACAAAGTTTTCTCCAGTGTAAAAAACTAAAGAGTCTCCAACTTTTAAATCAATATAAGCATTTTTGTTTTTGGGTATATATAAAGATTCATCAATACCCTTTAGTAACCTAAAAACAATAAGATCCTGCATACTCTTGTTTTTTATTTGGGTATAACCCTTATCATTACTTTTGTAATAACTAGGTAAGGTGTAAAACGTTTTAGGATAAGGGTTAGAAAGCGGTTTTATTACATAAGGTGTGATGTGCGCGCTACTAGTTTTTCGTTTAGTTTTACGCTTTAATGTGTATAAAAAGCGAATATGATTTTCTAATTTAAACTTTTCTGAATATTTAGGGAATACTTTGTATTTACTAGTGTTATTTTTTGAATTAGTGTCATCTAAAACTGTGCTTTCTATTACTGTTTCTTCTATGACTTCATCATTATCAAATGTGTTATTATGTTTTATCTTACTTTCTTCAATTATTTCTTTTAGAGTTTTACCATTAGAACCATAAGGTTTGTCTAATAGTTCTTTATAATACTCATTATCTTTAATATTTATAATGGTATTGTCAGAACTTTTATTTGAATAAACTATAATTCGTATAACAATAAAGATAACGACAAGTACAGTGCCTATACCATATCCAGACCCTGAAGTGTTTTTACGTCTTGTATTGTATGAATAAGGCTCGGCAATTTCTGCATTAGAATCTAATAAATCTTTTAAAAAAGTATTTGAAACATCTAATTCGCCCAGAGCAACCATAGTTTTGGCTGCAAAAATGAAATTAATATTATCTGTATTTCGTCTTTTACTGTTATATAAATCAACAGCAGCAGAGCAGAGCTCTTCAATCTCTTCAGAAAATGAGTTAGGAAACTCGTTCAAGCTTCTAATAAAATCATAATCATTAATATAAGCTATTGGGTGTCCCTTTTCAAGAGTTTTTCCTTTTCTTAGGTATACAGAAGCATAATTTAATTTCGATTTAAAAAAGTTTACTATTATCTGATTGATTTCTTCCGAAAATAAAAAATTACGCCTGACAACAAGTAATAATAACTGGTATTTTCCATTATTAAGAGCAGCAGAAAGAAAAGGTTTTATGTTTTCTTTAAAGTAAGGCGTTAAAAAATGTCTTAGAGCTTCAGGATTTTTAATAGCCTCATTATCTATAATGATAGAATCTTCCGAAATATCCGTGTATTGCCCACTTATAATTTTCTTTAGCCATATATGCTTTTCAACAAATAAGTGATTTTGTTTAGCTGTTTCATCTTTAAAATGCTCTATTAATAGAGAAAGCTCTCCTAAGTTACTTGTATTATTAAGTACAGCATTAGCTTTTAGCTGCTTTTGTAGCCTAATTATTTTACTAGCATCAATATTGGAAAGCGCTTCTATGTCTAATCCTAGCTCATCGATTAAAGAAATATACTTCAAATTGGGAGTATTTAATTAAAATTCTAAAATATTAAATTATTAGCTTTTATAACTCAAAATTAAAAAGAAGTATTTTTTTTTAAAGAAGTTGTTAGCTAGAACTATTGTGTTGATTTAATATAAAGTGTTTATTTATAGTTAACTAAAATAAATGTTTTAATTATATGTATTCCATTAAAAAACTTAAACATTAAAAAAACTAAAAATAATTCTAAAAAAGTGTGTAAAATATTTTGAATGGTTAAACTTTACGTTATATTTGCACCCGCAATCAGGAAAAAGGGCGCGTAGCTCAGTTGGTTCAGAGCACTTGGTTTACACCCAAGGGGTCAGGGGTTCGAATCCCTTCGCGCCCACTTTTTCAAATTGCAGTTCATAATACATAATAAGGGCGCGTAGCTCAGTTGGTTCAGAGCACTTGGTTTACACCCAAGGGGTCAGGGGTTCGAATCCCTTCGCGCCCACAAAAAAGGAGTTATCATTATGATAACTCCTTTTTTTATGCACTATACTGAAAACGCTTTATAAAAAACAAATAGAATTATAAAAAAGGTCTAAGCAATAGCTTAGACCTTTTTAAATTAAATATTTAAAATTGTTTATTATCGTTTCAACGCAAAATGGGCCTTAAACGTTTTCACTTCATTAGTACTCGGTTCTCTGTACTGTACCGTAAACCAATAGGTGCTATTAGGCATAGGGTTGCCATTATAAGTCCCATTCCATCCACTTCCAGAAGGACTTAGTTGTTTTAATAGCTTGCCATAACGGTCAAAGATATAAATAATAGCATCCGGTTGTCCAGCTAAGCCATAGATGTTCCACGTATCGTGGTACCCATCCCCATTAGGTGTAAAGTAATGTGGGTAGTCTATAATTGTAATGGTTATGGTAGTTTCCCCACAGCCTATAGCGTCTCTTACTGTAATAGTATGTTCCCCTGCTTCTACATTGCTAAAGGTACACAT
>NZ_JBSHNS010000475.1:0-10469 GCF_053601635.1 Pontimicrobium sp. MEBiC01747 | reverse complement strand
CTGTATAATCGCCTACTCCTTTTAATTTTATAATCTCACTATAAGTATTAGGAAACACACCTCCTAACTCAAAAACAATATATTTTGCAGAGGCATGTAAATTTCTAGCTCTAGAGTAATAACCTAAACCTTGCCATAATTTTAAAACAACACTTTCATCTGCGTTAGCTAAATCGTAAATTGTTGGAAATTTAGCGGTAAATGCGTTGTAATATGGCAGTCCTTGTTTAACTTGAGTTTGTTGTAAAATGATTTCTGAAAGCCAAATATAATAAGGGTTTTGCGTATTTCGCCAAGGCAAATTTCGCTTATTAACTGAATACCAGCTTGTTAAAGTTTTAGATAAATTCATTTTTAAAAAAAATACGAATAACAAAAGTAATCGTTTATTGTATTAAATTTTAATGAATTAGGTTTGAAATATTGAATATTAAATTCCTATATTTGCCCACCCTTAAAATTAATAGTAACACAAATAAAAGGTAAAGAGAATGACTAAAGCTGATTTAGTGTCAAAAATTTCTGAGAAATTAGGAATTGAAAAAGGAGATGTGCAAGCAACGGTTGAAACGTTCATGGAAGAAGTAAAAACATCTTTAGAGAGCGGAGACAATGTATATCTAAGAGGTTTTGGTAGTTTTATAATTAAAACTAGAGCCGAAAAGACTGGTAGAAATATTTCTAAAAACACAACAATTAAGATCCCAGCACACAATATCCCTGCATTTAAACCTGCAAAAGTATTTGTAGAAGGTGTAAAAACCAATGTAGACGTAAAGTAAAAAGTATTAAAACGAATTATTAATTTAAAAACCGACATCTTATGCCAAGTGGTAAAAAAAGAAAGAGACACAAGGTTGCAACGCATAAGCGTAAAAAGAGAAGACGCGCTAATCGTCACAAAAAGAAAAAATAATTCAAAAAAGTAGTTTTTTAAACTACTTTTTTGGTTTGTTAAAAACAATGTTCTTTGAAATTGAGTTTAATGTATTAATACGTAAAACCTTGCGTATTTGTTAAGCTCACCGGATTTAGAAAATCCTGTGAAATACCTTAGTAAAAAGTTAATCTTAAACTACCAAGGTTAATTAAGGTATTCTATCTGGTAATTGCGATGCAATTAGTAGATAAAAAATAATGTATAATCCATCTGTACTTAATTGTATGGATAAAAATTAACGAAATGGATAGAGAATTAATTATTCGATCTAGTTCACAAGCTGTTGATTTTGCCTTATTAAAAGATGGAAAACTTATTGAATTGCATAAGGATGAAGATAGTAACAACTTTTCTGTTGGTGATGTGTTTATTGCCAAAATTAGAAAAGCGGTTCCTGGCCTAAATGCTGCATTTGTTAATGTAGGTTACGAGAAGGATGCATTTTTGCATTATCACGATTTAGGACCAAAAATATCGACTCTTTTAAAATTCACAAAACGTGTAAGCACAGGTAAATTAAATGACTTTTCTTTAAAAGACTACCCATTTGAAAAAGATATTGATAAAGATGGCAAAATTGCCGATATCTTAAAATCAAATCAATCAATGTTAGTACAAATTGTAAAGGAACCTATTTCTACCAAAGGCCCTAGAATAAGCTCTGAGCTTTCTATAGCTGGTAGATATATTGTATTAGTTCCTTTTTCAGACCGTATTTCTGTTTCACAAAAAATAGAAGATAGAGCTGAAAAAGACAGGCTAAAGCTTTTAGTAAAAAGCATTACACCAAAAGGTTTCGGCGTAATTATACGAACAGTAGCCAAAGGCAAAAAAGTTGCTGAGTTAGACAAAGATTTACAAAATTTGCTAGGTCGTTGGACCGCAATGTGTAAAAAATTGCATAAAGCTCACCACCCTACAAAAGTTTTAGGTGAATTAAATAAAGCCTCTTCTATATTAAGAGATATTTTTAACGACTCGTTTACTGGTATTCACGTAAACGATGAAGAGCTTTATATTCAAATTAAAGAGTATGTGCAAAATATTGCACCAAAGAAAGAGTCAATAGTAAAACTACATCAATCTAAAATTCCGCTTTTTGAAAAATTTGGAATAGAAAGACAAATAAAAACAGCTTTTGGAAAAACTGTTTCTATGGCAAAAGGGGCCTATTTAGTAATAGAGCATACTGAAGCACTACATGTTATTGATGTAAATAGTGGGAATAGGTCTAATAAATCTAACTCGCAAGAAGATACAGCTATGGAAGTTAATTTAATTTCTGCTACAGAAGTCGCAAGACAGCTTCGCCTTAGAGATATGGGCGGTATTATAGTAGTAGATTTTATAGATTTAACTAATGCTGAAAATAGAAAAAAACTCTTTAATCATCTTCGTGAAGAAATGAAAGATGATAGAGCCAAACACAAAATATTACCTCCAAGTAAGTTTGGATTGATTCAAATTACGAGACAAAGAGTAAGACCTGAAATGAACATTAAAACCCGTGAGGAAAACCCTAATGGAGAAAATGGAAGTGAGGTTGAAGCACCAATTGTATTGGTAGAAAAAATTACTCAACAGCTCGAACAATTATTTAAAAAAGACTATAAAAAGATATCTTTAAACACGCACCCTTTTATAGCAGCCTTTTTAACAAAAGGTTTTCCATCTATACGTTCAAAATGGTTTTTTGAACACAAAAAATGGGTCAAAATTATACCTAGAGATGCTTACACATATTTAGAATATCATTTTTTTGACAAAAATGGTAACGAAATCAAATAACTTAAAAAAACGCCTAAACAATTATTGTTTAGGCGTTTTTTGCTTTATGTAAGTATTCGTTACTTAATTAAAAACGATATCCTATGTAAAAATCTCCTTTAACAATAGCTTCAAATTCACTACCATTTAATAGGTTTCTACCGCCTCCTAACTTAATTTCAAAAACAAAGCCTGCAGAATTAATCCATTTTTTACCTAATGCTAACCCAATGGAAATGTCGAAAAAACTCTCGTCTTTTTCTCTAAAACTACCGCTATCGTCTTCAATATAATCAACCTGATAATTTTTCCCTCCAAAAAATGAAGTGAATCCTTCTACAAAAAAGCCTTTTGCTCCGTAATCTTCTTTAGTTTGAAAATACATTCTATAGAAAGGTGTTAAAGAATAATTCTCAGGGTATTCGTTATCTGAATTTAAATTTAAAAGTATAGCTGCACCAAAACCTCTATTACTGTCTTGAACATATTCGTAAACACCTTCAAAAATTGGTCCTGCTAGAAGTTTAATAGCACCTAGCCTTACTTCGTGCTTTTTGTCTGTTATAGTTATTGTTTCTGGTTCAGTTTTAGTGTCTTGAGCCGTAGCACTAAATAATGATAAAAGTGCTGTAATAAACACTAATGAATATTTTTTCATAAGTTGATTTTATTTTAATTATTAAGAATTATTCTAAATAAAGATACATTAACTTGAAAAAGGTTGCGTTAAAAATTCATAAAAAAGTTAGAAATAGGCTTTAAGCTGTACGTTTCCTGTATGTATGGTTTTACTAGTTTCTGTTTTTCTTCCTTGGTAATTTAAGTTAAGGTCTAAAAATTTAGTTAGCTTTTTCTGTGCTAACAAACTCCAAGTTAAGTTTTTACCAGACTGTAACCCTTCTAATATTTGGTAACCTACAGGTGAATTTGCATTGCCTGTAAATATATTAGAAAACACATTAAACTCTCCAGATATTGCCGTTTTTTGATTTTTTGAAAAAGCAAAAGATGTACCGTATTTTTGTTGCTTTAAGGTTTCTAAGCCTCCAATGGTATTGGTTTTATTTGTGTATTGATAAAAGATATCAAAACGTGTATTATCATTTAATAAATAAGATAGCTTAGGGTTTAAACTTTGCTCGTTTATTTTAAAGTTTTTAGTAGAAAAATTTTCACTCTCACTCTTATTTTGGTCTAAATTGGCAAGCATATTTACCAACCAACTTGCTCCTAATTTATGATTAAAGTTTAATTGGTGACTTTTTAAAGCGTTTGCAATAAAACCAACAGTGAGTACATTTCTAGATTCGTTATTTAAATATGTATAAGACGTAGTGTAATGCTGTTTCCCTCTATTAAAAAAGAGCACATTTCTAAAATTAAGCTGAAGCCCTAATTGGTTTTCTTCATCTTTTTCAAAAGGGTTTATATTAAACGTATTGCCTTCTCTTTTTATCTTCCTATCTATTAAATACGAGCTTTGGTTGTAAAAATGAGACCAAAAGCGCTTACTTTTACTATTAGAATTAATCCAATCTGATGGATTAAGGGTTAATGTTTGGCTTAGTCTGTTTTGATGTGTTTTTATAAATACTTGGTTAGGTAGTAAAACACGTATATAACTTCCTTGATCTTGAAACTGTGCAATTTCAAATTCTTCAATTTCTTGTATTCCATTTCCATTATAGTCAAACCAAACATAGGCACCTTGTCCAGGCTCGACTTCTACGTATGTAAAGTCTTGTTGTGGCAAAGTTCCAGAATTGGTTTCGTATACGGTATTCCATTGTATAAAATTCTTAAAAAAACGCTGATTGTATTGTAGTCTAGAATTAAGTGACTGCTCATCTGTTTCTTCTTCAATAGCATTATCTAAAGTTCTATAGTTAACATATAACGCTAAGTTAGAACGGTCGTTTTTAATTAATCTAGATTTTAAATAATATGTGTTAGAAGTGTTTACTCGTTGTAATTGGTTATTTCTTACACTATCGTTTACGCGATATTTATAACCAACTTCACCAAATATTTTGGTACTATCTCCCACTCCAAAAAACCCTTCGTACGCATTAAATTTTTGTGATAATGCTGTTAAATCTCCTGTTGTTTTTTCTTTTTGTTCATTATTTTCTGTAGCAAACCTAGCACCTACCCAGCTTTTACTTAAATTATATATTGCAGTGTTAGACGAACGTAAAAACGTAGATGTATTTAATGTAGAATTAGCTTTTAAGTAACTTGATTGCGAACGAACAACAAACTTACTAAATAACAAATTTGCCAAAACATTATGTTTATTACCGTTAAACCCTTCAGAATAATTTAAGTGTTCAAATTTATAACTTGCAATACCTTTTTTAGCATGAAATAGTTTAACGCCAGAGGTTAACAATGCTTGATCTCCTAAGTTTTCAACAATTTGAGTACCACTTACTGGTGGCTCTAAATTCCAATCTCTATTAAATTCAGGATTATAAAGTCCTTCAATATTTCTAAAATCTCTATTTATATAATCGCCATCTACAAAAGTGCTCAAATTCCAAAGACTATCTTTTTTAATAAGTGCTTGTTCTGCATTAAGTTTTATGGCGTAACCATCGTTATCATCATCATTTAAATCTGAAAATAGGTTTAAATCATTTTTACTCCCAGCTATTTCAAAGTTAATAGTTGTTTTTTCCGAAGGTGTATAGCTTCCATTAACAACAGCTATTTGCAATTTGGTTGGTGCTACTAGTTGTACTATGGGCGCAAAGTTTCCCTGAGGTACGCCAGCAATTGGTGGTACATATTCGTATATGTTATTAATTGCATTTATACTACTTAAAACATAATCTCCTACATTATCTCCCACTTTGGTAAAACGCACACTAAATAAAGTATCATCAGGATTGTTAGAAAACACAAATGCTTCAACGCCATTAATAATTTCCTTTTTGTATAAAATTCTGTTTTCATTAAAGGTTTCTTCTACACTAGAATCTCCTACCATTTGTGTAGTATCGTCTCCGGCATTACTTAATATTTCAACTTGTTCCGTAGATAAGTTTTGTTGTAACGGATTGTTTTTTGCATCATTTTCAGAATATACTGTAGCTCCAATTTTTAGTTTATCACTCGTATAATTTCCTCCTCCATAAGCTACTAATCTAGAGTAATTTCTATCACTAAATTGATAATCTACAGTAATACGCATTTCGGAGGTGATAGGAAATGTTGAATTAAAAATAATCTCACCAGCATTATAATCTATTATATAATCTTCACTTTCACCCCGTTCTAAAACAATACCGTTTACATAAACTGTTTCACTACCAGAAACAATTAACACGAACAATTCTCCATTTGTTCCTTGTAATTTATACGGGCCTTGGTTACCTTCTTGTGCTGTAAATTGACTCGTGGTAAACTGCCCTCTTACTAACGCTCCTGAAGCAAATAAATTAGTACTAGCATCTTCATCACCTAAATTAGCACGTAATGACAATCCTTGTACACGTTTAGAAAAACTAGCAAAGTAAGAATTCTTGTTTTCTAAATCTATATCTCCTGCTCTAATATTCCATTTATCGCTAAATACCTCAATAAACACTTGATCGAATTCATCTAGTTTTTGAGAATAACCACTCTCTTGCAAAGGAATATTAGCATCTTGTATAGAAGCCCTAAGCGAAACTTTATCATTTAATTGCCCCGTAATTTGTAAATCGAGCTCACTATTTAATACCGAATTTTGATTATTACCAATGGTTACTCCCCTAGAAATACTACCAGAAGTCGTTAATCCATCAAAAGGAGCGAACTCTTTTTCTACATTTGGTCTGGATATTTTATATATTTTATTAAGCTTATCATTGTTTTCAACAATAACTGCTTCATCAAATTGCTGATAGGTTTTAGTAAGAAATTTAGGGTACTTTAAATAGTTTATAACAATAGAATCTGTTGCAATGGGCTTCTTAAAAGAAACTATTGCTTTTGCAAAATCTACAGTGTAAAATGTAGAATCTATAACAGTTTTATCTTTACGTTCTATAGAAAAATTATTAGGGTTTATACTTACACTGTCTATAACAATACTAGAAGATACTGCAACTGTTTTACGCTTATAATTAGAATCTTGTTCTTGAGCAAAAACAGAAACGCCTATAAGCAATATAAAAAGTGTAATTATAAATTTCATTTAGGACTCTTAAGTCTTTATTTTCATCCTTTTCTACTTTAATTAGGATGATAATTCTCTTTCATTAAATACAATAAAGCATGTAATATACTATGGTTAACTAAAAACTTTCAAATATATTTTGTTAATAGTTTTCGTTAAAACTGTTTTAATTTAATAGTGTAAATGTAAAGCATTATTTATTTTAGCTAAAATTACTTCAAAACTAACATGAAAATAATCTCATACAACGTAAATGGTATACGAGCTGCATTAAAAAAGGGTTTTATAGAGTGGCTAAAAGGTGCTAACCCAGATGTTATTTGTTTGCAAGAAACCAAGGCAATGAAGGAGCAATTAGACTTGTCTCTTTTTGAAGCTGCTGGTTACAAATACAACTATTGGTATAGTGCACAAAAAAAAGGATATAGCGGCGTGGCTATTTTAAGTAAAATAGAGCCCAACCATGTAGAATACGGAACAGAAATAGAAACCATGGATTTTGAAGGCAGAAATATTCGTGCCGATTTTAATGGCGTCTCTATAATGAGTATGTATTTACCTTCTGGAACAAACTTAGACAGACTAACCTTTAAGTTTAATTACATGGACCAAATACTAGACTATGTAAACAATTTAAGAGAAGAAATACCCAACTTAGTTGTTTGTGGAGATTATAATATTTGTCATGAAGCTATAGACATTCACAATCCAAAAATGAAAGGCGTATCTGGTTTTTTACCAGAAGAGCGTGAATGGCTTGGAAATTTTATAAACAGTGGATTAATTGATTCTTTCAGGTATTTAAACCCAGAACGCGTAGAGTATAGCTGGTGGAGTTATCGTGCCAATGCTAGAGCCAATAACAAAGGATGGCGCTTAGATTATGCCATGGTTACAAAACCATTACAAGATAAAATAAAACGAGCAGTAATATTAACAGAAGCTAAACATAGTGATCATTGCCCTATATTACTAGAACTAGAAGATTAAACCCCAAATAGAAAAAAATATACAAATGAAAAAAATACTTGCCATAGCATTAGTTATAACTAGTTTAACCGCATGTGTATCTCCTAAAGTTTATAAAGAATTAGAAGATAAATATGTAGATTTAAAAAAGGAAAATAGAAATTTACAAGACGAAAACGAAGCTTTATTACAAGCTAAAAACGAAACAGAAAACGAATTAGCCAAGCTTAAACAAGAGTATGCAAATGCGGTAGCAAAACGAGATCAATTACAAAACGATTACAATGCTACAAAATCTAAATTAGAGAACCTTAAAGCCTCTTATGATGCTTTAGAATCTAATAGTTCTTCTGCAATTGCAGCTAACACAAAAAAGAACAGAGAATTATTAGCACAATTAGAAGCAAAAGAACAAGCACTAGCAGCAGAAAATTCTAGATTAGAAGCTTTAAAGAAACAATTAGAAGACCGTTCGCAGCGCGTTGCAGAACTAGAAAGTGTTATTGCGTCTAAAGATGCTGCAATGACAGATTTAAAAAATGCAATCTCTAAAGCATTAACAGATTTTGAAGGCAAAGGCCTTACTGTAGAGCAACGCAATGGAAAAGTATACGTTTCTATGGAAAATAAATTATTATTTAATTCTGGTAGTTGGGCTGTTGGTACAGAAGGTAAAAAAGCAGTTAAGCAATTAGGAACCGTACTAGCGGAGAACCCAGAAATAGCAGTTTTAATTGAAGGGCATACCGATAATGCTCCTTTTAAAGGCTCTGGACAGCTCTCTGGAAACTGGGATTTATCTACTAAACGAGCAACAGCTATTGTTAAAATTTTACAAGAAAACGCTAAAATAAATGCCGATAATTTAACCGCAGCAGGAAGAGGAGAATTTGCCCCTATCGCCTCTAATGACACACCAGAAGGAAAAGCAAAAAACAGAAGAATTGAAGTTATTTTAACACCAAAATTAGATGAGCTTTCTAAGCTTTTAAATAAGATGTAATAGAACTAACACAAGTTAAATAATTTTACCTCAATAATGAAATATACAACACTACCAAATACAGATATAAAAGTTAGCAAAATATGCTTAGGCTCTATGACATGGGGTAACCAGAATACAGAAGCCGAAGGACATGAACAATTAGATTATGCTTTTAACAATGGTGTTAACTTTATAGACACAGCGGAGTTATATCCTGTTCCAGCAACAGCAGAAACCTCTGGGCGTACAAGTAAAATTATTGGAACTTGGTTAAAAAAAACAGGACACAGAGATAAAGTTGTAATAGCATCAAAAATAGCTGGTCCTGGAGATTACACAGCACATATTCGTACAACAGGATTTAGCCCTTCTGCAATTAATGAAGCTATAGATTTAGAATTAAAAAGACTACAAACAGACTATATAGATTTATATCAGTTACATTGGCCAGAACGTCAAACTAACACCTTTGGTGTTAGAGACTACAACCATAACCCTAATGATGCTTGGCAAGATAATTTTAACGAAGTACTGCACACATTAGATAATGCTATTAAAACTGGAAAAATACGTAACATAGGGCTATCTAATGAAAAAGCATGGGGTACAATGCGTTATTTAGAAGAGTCTAAATACAATAAGTTAGCTAGACCAATTACCATACAAAATGCTTATTCATTACTTAATAGAGTTTTTGAAGGAGATATGGCAGAAATTGCCATTAGGGAGAATATTGGTTTACTAGCCTATTCTCCTATGGCTTTTGGCGTATTATCTGGTAAATATATAAATAATACCGCTAGCGACAATGCACGTTTAAAATTGTTTCCAAGATTTGCTAGATATAGTAGTGAACAAGCCACAAAAGCTACAAAACAGTATTTACAATTAGCAGAAGATAATAATTTATCTTTAGCACAAATGGCATTAGCCTTTGTAAATCAGAGACCTTTTATTACCAGTAATATAATAGGAGCAACCTCGATAGCGCAATTAAAAGAAAACATAGATAGTATTAATATCGAGTTAACCTATAACCTTCTAGAAAAAATAAATACAATACACCAAAATAATCCTAATCCAGCACCTTAACATATCCCTATTTAACAGATAGGAGTAATAAATTTACATTAAACTAACAATTGTTAGGTATTTTAATTAATTACACGTCCTTTTGTCGTTAAAAAATGTATTTAATCTATAATTAAAACATTTAACTGTTTAGCCATGGGTTTTTTTTTAGTTTTAGAACATTAAAAACCAAAATAAACCTTAATATAATGAAAAAGATTACCTTACTGTTAATTTTACTTTCATTTAGCTTTTCGCTTAGCGCGCAAACTTACTTGCAAGAAAATTTTGATACAGAAATCCCTGCTTCTTGGACCATTACAGATGAAGGGGCTGCCACAGGAGACTCATGGGCCTCTGGACAACAAGGCGGTTTTAACGACCTTGATGGTACGGCTGGAGCTTTTGTTGATAGTGATGCCAATGGAAATGGTACACAATTAATAGAAACGCTAACCTCACCAGTTTTTGATACCACTGGAGCCGTTGGTCTATTCCTAGACTTCGATCAGTTTTACAGATCTGGAGGGTCAGATAGTGGTATTGTAGAAGTGTACGATGGAACGAATTGG
>NZ_JBSHNS010000474.1:0-3593 GCF_053601635.1 Pontimicrobium sp. MEBiC01747 | reverse complement strand
CAATTTTGCTGCATTAGGCTTTCTCCTATTAATGGTAAATCGTATTTAGATGGGAGCCATATTTTAAGAGGCATTGCCTTAAATAACCAATCGGAATTAATTTTTGCTAAACCTGCATAGAAATAAACAATCCCTAACAATAACTTTATACTATCTATAGTCCAATTTGGTACTTTTAAGTATTGTTTTTTCTGTTTATAAGCATCTATAGAAAAATAGCGTTCTGCTGGTAGAAATATCATTAAAAAACTAAGTATACTTATAAAGTAATAATGATTTAAATAAGTGGTTTTTTCCATAAGTTCTATGTATGTAAAACTTAAAAAAAAGGAGATTATAGCATACTTATATTTATATCCAATAGCAACTAGTAGTGCAGAAATACCGCAAATTAAAAATAAGACATAAGTATAGTCTCCTAATGTTTTAACCCACTCGAACCCATAGTATTTAAAATGAAATTTTGGTAAAATGTAAACGGTTTCTATCCATCCTTTTGCCCAATATCTAATAATACCATACAGCATCATTAACCCAAAACCAATACGAAATACCGCTAAAGGTGCAGCACTTGTTGTTTTAGTTAAATATGTTTTTAAATTCCAGTTCATTTTGTACAAAAAAGGTTGTCTTTATATTTAATATTTGGGACAACCTTTTCTACATATTTTTTATTTATATCTTACTATTCTTTTATTATTAATCTCCGTCTGCATCTACATAATCTACACTTATGTTAAAGGCTTGCAACATGTCTACTTTTAAAGAAACTACGGCTAGTTGTAAAGCATCATAAGTTTCTGTCATTTTTGTGTTATCTGTAGTGACTTGGTTTTTTAGGTTAACATCTAATCCTTGCATTTTTTGTCTTGCAGTATTAAGCCTAGAATTAATAAGTGTTGCTAACTCTGTTCTATTTAACGTTTCTAAATAAGTTTTAAAACTTTCTCCACTAGCACTTCCATTATACGCTACTCCGTTAAACATATCTTGTACAGCTTGTAGGGCTTCTAAGGCTAATGCTCTAGAGACATCTTCTCGGTATACACCTTCTACCTTTGATGGTAATGTAGTTGAAGAAAACACACCTGCTGGAATTCCTATTTTATTAGCTCTTAATCCTTTCTCGTAATAAAAGATAAAATCATTTACTAACTTATTTACTGCACTTGAAGCAGTATTTTCTGTACTAGCTATAAATGTCGCTCTATACGATGATGTCCAATCTGTATACACAGTATTGGTTAAAGAATGCATTTGATCTACCAAATCTGAAAGATAATTTTTATAGTTAGCTCCAGCATATACATTTAATATTCCTGTATCATCATTTGCTACCCCATATAATAAATAGTCCAATGCAGGAAATCCAACAGCATCGTTATTATTAACGCTCGTTAAATCATAGGTTCCTGAAGCTATATTATTTTCTATATCTGTTGTATTTGTAGGGTACACATTCATTTGAAAACTATATAATAGTTCTTCTGCTTTTCCTATATTAAACATTTCAAGGTATTGCCATGTTTTGTAAGCATTATACCAAGATGTTCTTAATGCGTCTAAATTACTCTGGTTTGGTGCTACTACAAAATTATCTTTAGCAGTTACTAAACTATTTAAATCTGTAGAGAAATCTTCGTAAGCAGGAATAATAATATTATCTGCAATATTGGTTAACATTACGCCTCTATTAAAATTATCGTTTGTTCCGCCTCCAGAACCAGAGTCATCAGATTTTGAACAAGCTACTACAATTAAAGTGATTACTATTACTCCAATTATTTTCTTCATATTCTTACTAGTTTAAGTTTCTTTTTAAGTTTGCAAAAATAGGAAAATAGTAGTAACTATGTTGCTACTACTATTTCCCAGAATATATCTTAATTATTTATATAATTAACTTCCTGCTTGCGCTGTAGTAAAGCTAAATTCTGCCGAAATAGTATCAGACATTGTATCTAACATTGCCGGAGTTACATCCCAGAATCCGTTTCCTGCCATTAATGTAGAAATAAATCCATCGACCTCTGCTTTTGTAAAGTATGGTACATTTGTTCCTGGCTTTCTTGTAAATTGTAAACTGTATACAAATCCAAATCCTTCTGATAAATCATGAAATGCAGAAGCTTTATCTGTTGCTAAATTGTTCTTCCCTTGTTGTAAATAGTATACTGCTCTTACTCCAATTATTTGAGATATTTTTTCTCTAATAATTTGCGCTTGTGCATCACGAACTTCGTAGTTTTTAGCAACAATTGCAGCACGACCTAACTTAAAGGCATTGTAAATATCCATTGCTATGCCTGAAAAATCAGCATCTCCCTCAACTCTAGATACATATTTATTTAAAAAACTATCTGCTCCTAAAACTGGTACAGCAGGGTTAGCCTCATTACCGTATAAGTAACCATAAGCTTCATCCCATTTGTGTTCCATAGTTGTATAGTTTTTATCTCCATCTAATGTACCGGCATCATTATTTGCTCTGTTATCTCCTGCATCTAAAACTGCTGTACCTAAATAGTTATTTAACATTTGGTCTACCATTAAAGCACCTATTAATCCTTTAGCAAATGCTTGATTGTTTTCTAAGCCTTTTGCATTTATATAACGTGTAGATCCGCCACCTGCTTCTTGTAATTGTCCTGCAACACCTGCAGATGCAGTTGTACCCCAATTAGGATACACATTATTTACTTGGTTTTCTATATAAGCATCAAAATCTGCCTTTATTGCATTAGCATCTGTTGTATTTGCAGAGAAATAGTCTGCCGATGCAGCTGTTTTACTACGTACACTTTTTCCTGAAGCATTTAAATCTGCATCACTAAAATCATTAGCGCCTTCAACATGTGCAAACATAGCATCTAATTGTGCTTCTGTTTTTGATGTATTCTTTAATGCAGAAACAATTTCTTCTGCCATTTGTATTCTTGTTGTTTGACCTCCAAAACTTACTGTAGTGTTACCATTTCTAGTAAACACATAAGTATCTGGTGCCGTTACTGTGTTTGTTGGTGGTGGTGTTACAGTTCCATCGTCATCATTACTACAAGAGGTTATACCTAATGTTGCTAATGCTGCTAATCCTAATACAAATTTCTTCATTTTTCAGTTTGTTTTTACTCAGTTTTTATTTAGACTGGATATAAATAGATTTAATTTCGACAGCAAAAATACTATTGAAAAATAGTTTATGCAACTTTATTTAGACTAAATTTAAATAAAAAAAATAAAAAACTGATTTTCAAAAGATTACAATATAAATTAAATTTCAAAGTTTTAATGATATGCATTAAAAATCTTAGACGCTTCATTATAAGCACTTTCAAAAGCCATAGCTGCTAAATCATTAGATTTCTTGGTAGTTAAGTAAGACAGTACTTTTTCGGTTGGCATATTGCCTGTTAATTCATCTTTTGCCATTGGGCATCCACCAAAACCTTGTATGGCGCCATCAAAACGACGACAACCTGCTTTATAAGCCGCGTCAATTTTTTCAAACCAACTGGATGGTGTAGTATGTAGGTGTGCTCCAAATTCTATGTCCTTATATTGTGGAATTAAATTTGAAAATAAGTAGTCTATGT
>NZ_JBSHNS010000473.1:0-1745 GCF_053601635.1 Pontimicrobium sp. MEBiC01747 | reverse complement strand
TCTATAACCTCTTTATGTAAAACTAATGCAATTAAAAAAAGTAGTACTCTAAAAATTGGTCAGAAATTAGTGTTGGTGCAGTGATAAAAGATTATTTTTAATTGTAATAACACTTACACTCTTCTATGCGTAACATTTTTATAATCTTTAACTTTGTTCTTTTATTTCAAAATGGGTTTTCTCAAAATCAAAGAAAAACAGTTTATTTAAATCAGAATAATGAAGAAGTAACTAAATCACAGTTAATTCTATAGATAAAAAGAAAGTGTATCTGAGGAAAAATAAAACAGATACTTTAATTACACATAAGTATATTTATCGCAAAAACTATGGCGAATTAAACCCTATTCAACAAAAACGGGTAAATCAACTTTTAAAAAGCACTATTGGAAATTCTTTTGATGAGAATAAATATACAATGATTCATTTTTTTGATGAAGAAAGTAAAGCTTTAAAAAAAGGAATGAAAAATGAAAAATATTGGAGCTGGATTAAAAGAAACTCTAATAGATTTCAAGCCTTCTTTATTGCATCTAAAACAGTAGGAATTAAAAAGAATAAAGAACGACAATTATACATTGATACAACAAACAAAATAAGAGACGTGTTTTTTTTCAATTCCGATTTTAAAATAAACCATGTTTTTATTCAACCAAATGGGAAAATTATAGTCTTTTATGGAAATGATAATATATTATACATCTTAGACGCATCTGTTTAATTAACTATTCCCAACTTCAGCTCCACAGATTTTAAATCAAAATCATTCCAATCGGTTATAGTTACTTTACAATTGTTGCTCTTAAAATCCTCAAGGTTTTTAGTGCCAATACCAATAAAATGAATATCTAAATTGTGAGCCGTTGTTAAATCCCATAAACCATCTCCAATAGAAATAATAGTATCAAAAGCTTCTACATTATATACCGTTTTAGCCTTTTCTATGGCCGCTTTAACAATACCTTCTCGTTTAAAAATAGTATTTGAGCTTATTACCAAATCTTTTTGGTGCGGTATTCCAGCCTGATTAAGTTTTATTAAAGCAGGTTGTAGTAAAGAGCCCGTAGCGAAAGTTATAGCATAATCACTATCGTTTATAAAGAAATCTACAATGGCTCTTGCTCCAACTATTTCTTCAGTGGGTTTAAGTTTTAATAACTCTTCAGTCATTTTAACTTCAAAATCTGGAATAAAAGAAAACTCAAAAGGCTTTTTTAAATTAGCTTCATAGTTTTTACTTAAAATATAACTATCTGTATGGTGTTTATAAGTTTTCCAATCTGTATTTATATTAGTAATACCAAAATATTTCATTGTGTTAACATAAGCAGATTGATGCTGAAACTCACTTTTGGTTAACGTATCATCAATATCAAAAACAATAAGGTTCCTCTTTTTAAGCATTTTCTATTTTTTTAAAACTATCTGGATTTCAAGTTTTAAAACTAAGGTATTTATATTCTTTTTTTGTTATAAAATGAATGAATATTTTGATACATTTACCATTCAAAAAAAATAACATAACTAAAAAATGAAAAATACAGCGTTAACCGAAACTCATGAAGCATTAGGTGCCAAAATGGTACCATTTGCAGGCTACAATATGCCAGTGCAATACGATGGCGTAAACATAGAACACGAAGCCGTAAGAACAGGTGTTGGTGTTTTTGATGTATCGCATATGGGAGAATTTTTAATAGAAGGCCCAAATGCATTAAAGTTAATACAGAAAGTATCTAGTAACG
>NZ_JBSHNS010000472.1:0-536 GCF_053601635.1 Pontimicrobium sp. MEBiC01747 | reverse complement strand
CATTAGCGCCGATGGTACTACAATCGTGGAAGAGTAGGTCGTCGCCTTTTTTAAAGCGCTTTAGTAATTAATACTAAAGCGCTTTTTTTTATACAATAAATCCTCAACAAATATCTTTTTGTTGAGGATTTTTTTTGCTTTAAGCTTTATGTATTATAAATACTGTTACAATTTTGCTTTTGTTCGTCTTTTTTGAAACAAAAGTTATTAATATATCTTATGGACTAACATCTTTTCTAAAAAAAATGTAAGTATTACTATATAAATAGACTTATAGGTGGATTAGTTTTTAAATTCAATTAATTTATCTATTTTAGTTTCCATGAATAATATTATCGAATCTACTTTAATTACACTTCAAAAGTCCAAATCATTATTAACTCTTTTATCTAACGATGTATTATGTGATAAATCTGTGTCTCCTTATTTCTCTAGTGTTGGAGGGCATGTAAGACATATTTATGATTTTTATGATTGCATATTAAGTACAAATGATAGCGGGGCTTACGATTTAACCAATAGGAAACGTATAGCAG
>NZ_JBSHNS010000471.1:0-1228 GCF_053601635.1 Pontimicrobium sp. MEBiC01747 | reverse complement strand
GAAATGTAATGGTGACGTCTCCTGCTGTTTGACTGCCTAATACCGTAGCTTCTATGGCTGATAAATCAAAAGCCCACAGACCATCATTGTTGTCATCACAGATTAATTGATCTGGAACTGCATTGGCTGTTGGGACTTCATTAAACTCCACTTCAATAGAATCACTTACTACACAGCTTGCTGAAAAATTAACATCTACAGAATATGTTCCTGCTTCCGTTACACCTATTGTTGGCCCTGTTTCTCCTGTAATTTCTACACCGTTAAAAAACCATGTATGATCTACACTTGCATCTGCTTGAGTATTTAATGTTAACGTCTCTCCTAAACATACTGAAGTACCTGCTGCTATTGTAATATCATCTCCTAAATCTCCTCCTAAATTAAAACTTCCTCCCTCTAAAAATATAGCTGAATCTAATTGACTATCACCTTGGTCTGCTACCACTAATTTTATTTCATATGCCGTATTTGCTACAACATTAGATGAAGCTGTAAGAACTACAGTTCTTCCATTATAATTTGAATCTCCAACATTATATCCTTCAAAAAAAGCTGCATTAGCAGGACATACAGTAGACCCATTGATGTTAGTTACACTTACAGGAGTAACACCATCTGGTAGCACGGCCAAATTGGTATAAGCTGTAGTCCCCACTTCTCTTAACAAAAAAGCAAAACTATCAGCGAAATTACACTCTGTATTTCCATCATATTCTTCTGAAGTCATTAAGAACCTAAAACTTATATTATTTCCTGTTGGCACAAAATTAAATTTAATAAATGTGGCATCTTGCGTATTTGTTTGCCCTAGTGCCGCTTCTAAATCGGCATCTCCTGCCTGACCATTAGTATTATTTATTACTGTTGCATTTACAGTATTACCTGCATCAAAAGCTCGTCCTGTAGTTAATATAACTCCTTGCTCAAAAGGGAAACCTACATTAGCACCTCTTTTAAAGTAACCATAACTTTTTGTAGTTAAATCTCCTGGAGCTCCATTAACTTGAAAAGAAAAGTTATCTGCAGCTGCACATCCTCCAGAAATTAAAACATCAGAAATTAACTGCTCTGGTCCTAAACTTGACTCTGCATCAGTTGCATCATTTATAGATATAATTTGTGCTTGAGTTGCAAACACGAAAACGAATAAAATAAGGGATAGGGTAATTTTTTTCATATTTTTTTGGTAATAGGGATAAGTCATCATCTACGATTATATAACAAC
>NZ_JBSHNS010000470.1:0-5219 GCF_053601635.1 Pontimicrobium sp. MEBiC01747 | reverse complement strand
CTCGTATGATGATGATGAGAGCAAATGTGTTACAATTAGACGAACCTACTAACCACTTAGATTTAGAGAGTATTACAGCATTTAATAACTCATTAAAGAATTTTAAAGGCACAGTTATATTTTCTACGCATGATCATGAGTTTGCGCAAACTGTGGGAAATAGAGTAGTAGAACTAACACCAAATGGTGTTATAGATAGGTTTGCAACATTCGATGATTATATGCAAGACCCTAAAATAAAAGAATTAAGAGAACAAATGTATACTGTTTAAGAAACGAACAGTATTTGCTCTAGTATAAAAAAAGAGGCTGTCTAAAAAGTCAAATTCTCGTCAAACCGAACCAATTTCGGTTTCTCATAACAATTGAAAACTATGTTTAATGAGATTCTGAAATGAATTCAGAATGACGTTTTTAAAACTTTTAAGAGAACCTCTTTTTTACGTTTACTATTCTTAACAGAAAATAATAAATACGTTAAGCCGTTTCCATTTCAGAGCGAACACTTTCTACTATTTCAACAGCTTTGTCTATTTCGTTTTCATGCACATATAACTCTTGTAAACCTTGAGAAGCAGAACCAAAACCAGCGAGTCTTCCCGATTCTGAATCATCTTTAATAATAGGACTAATATCTATATTTAAAAGACGATCTTTAATTAATTGAACAATAATAAAATTTCCTGTGAATACTTTTATATAATTTGAGTCTGACATAATGTTACTGTGTTTAAAGATTATACTTAAATATACAAAAATTAGTCCAGATTTACTAGTTTTTTAATACTGTTAAAGGTGTTAAAGCTTTGTGAAATTTCTAAAAACAGCTTCAATAATTATTATTGAAGCTGTTTCTTTTTTTAACGATCTAGGGCATCGCTATAATTATTCTTAGTTGTTACTTTATTTCTCTTGTAGATTAAGTATAAGAGACAAATAAAATTTAATAGAAGTAATATTATGAGAATTATGCACACAAACTTATCTTGTTTGTTAAACATAATTTTAAAAGTTAATCTATTATTATTTAGATTTTGATTTTAAAAGAGTGGTATCTTTTACCCATTTTCCGCCTGCTCTTTCCATAGCCTTATCCAATTGAAGAAAATATTGTCTTAATTGTTTTTCCATTTTTGGGGTAAAGGATCCTAAAGAATCTTTTGTTTCTTCTCCTGTGAATTGAAAACCAACTTCTCGACCTTTATGTACTCTTTCCATAATTAAAGCTACATGAGTTTTACCTCTCGAATACTTTTTAGCAAAAAAAGAATCTAAACGATTATTAATTTTAGAAACTTCTACAGTATCTATTAAAGTTTTATAAGCCTCATTAATAATCAATTCATCATTTTTTAAAGTTTTATATTCGAGATTTGTTAAATTTAATTTGGATTTAAGAACTTTAAGCTTATACCTATTAGACAACTCATTAGAAGGTTTAAAAAGACTACAGCTTGTTAAAAAAAGAATTAGAATTAATACTATATTTTTTTTCATATATAATGTGATTGTTTAAAATCTAAAAAAATATTCAATTGAAAAAAATGCATAAACTATAAGTATTAATTAAAGTGAGTCTTTCTTGCTTATTTTTTTTAAAGAATCTTTCTTTCTTATATACTTTTTTAATTTAATTAAATGTAAAGAATCTGAATCATTATTATGAATAGAATTAGTAATCGAGGTGTCTGTTATCATTTCAAAACCTGCATCTATTATAGAATTTTCATAACTATTAAAAAGCTTTTTTAGTTCTTTTTCAATATTAGGGTTATAAGTCGTAGTATCATTTTTATCTACTTCTCCTGTAAATTCAAAATCAAATGCAAGTCCTTTATTTGCTCTTTCTAAAATCAAAGATACGCAAGTCGCTTTTCTTGTATATTTTTTAGCAAAAAAAGAGTCTAAACGCTTATTGATTTTAGCTATATCTACGGTGTCCTTTAACGTTTTATAAGCTTCATTTATAATTGAATCATCGTTTTTTAACGCTTTGTATTCGACTTGTGTTAAGCTTAATTCTTTTTTTAGTACTTTTAATTTTTGTTTGTTATTTATCTTTTTAGATGATTTTAAAAGAGTACAACTAGTTAAAAGTAATAATGATATAAAGATTATGTTTTTGTTCATAAAAGAAAAATCAATAAATATTTTATAATATAGTTATAAAAAATAATTAGTTCCCATTCATTGTTCCACTAATTTTACTGCCATCTGTAGCATTCATTTTAAGTATAAATATTTGATCTCCACCTTTAGAAAAATCATAGCCAAATAATTTTCCTGAAACTGTTGAATTTGAATACATTGTTACTGTTGAAACATAAGACTCCCTACTAATAGCATAATCCTGTTGAGTATAACTAAGCTGTATATTTGCGAAAGGAGGTGTAAGTGATGTTAAATTAGCAGAGGATGTAACATTTAAAACTTCATAATCAGAAAAGCCAATATAGTCTGTTCCTAACTGTTGTTTAACTCTAACAGAAAAATCAGTTAAAAAAGAACCAAATTCAAATTTTGCTATTTTTTGATTTTGATTATCTGTGGGGTCATCTTCTATTGTTAAATCCACTTCAAACGTACCAAAAATACTGTTTTTTAATGCTTCTAAATCTTCAATAGACGTGATTCCTAATTCATCACTAGGAGTTTGGCAAGGTGGCAAATCAAAAATTTCACGAGTTATAATTTCACTAGAAACAATAGTAATGGCTTTAATGATATTGTTTTCGTTTTTTTGTACAGATAATGTCCTGTAAGGTAAACCGTAGAACTCTTTTGTCTCATTAAAGCTTATGAGGTAATATGTTCCTTCTTCAATATATTTTTTAAAATCGTATCTTATAACCTCTTTAAAAACTAAAAAATCTTTTCCTAAAAATTTCTCAAAGGCTATGTTATCCATAAAATTGCTGTTTGTGTTTAAAGTTAATAGTATTAATAATAATTTAAATCATAGAAAGGATTATTTATTCTAAAAACAGCCTCAATAATAATAATTGAAGCTGTTTCTTTTTTTTAACGATTTAGGGCATCGCTATAAATTATTCTTGGTTATTACTTTATTCTCTACGCCTTTTATAAATTAAATATAAGAGACAAATAAAATTTAATAGAAGTAATATTATGAGAATTATGTATAGATTATAGGGTATTCCATACATATATTTTTAATAAATAAGCCCTTTAGGGAAAGGGCTATTGTGTTAATTTAAAGAATCTTTTTGTTTTAATCTTATTAAAGAATCTCTTACTCTGTTAAGTTCTATTAGCCTGTAATATCGTTCAGGATCTTCTATTTTCATTTTAGCTTTGTATAAAGAATCTTTTCTTTTTATGTGTTTTTTTAATTTAATACGATAAATAGAGTCTGGTTCGTTTCTTCGTCTGGAATTAATTAAAGAGGTGTCAGTAACCCATTGACCTCCAGATTTTTCAAAAGACTGAGCTTGTTTGATAAAAAACTTCCTTAGTTCTCTTTCTTTTTCTGGTGTAAAAGGTTCTTTTTCTCCTTTGTTATCTTCAACATTAATGTTGTAGAACGGTGTATCTTTAGTTACACGGTTTAAAATTAAAGCAACGAATGTTTGATGTCTTGTATATTTTTTAGCAAAAAAAGAATCTAAGTTTTTATTTATATCTAACTTATTTACTTTGTATTTAAGAGTTTTATATGCTTGATTAATAATAGAATCGTCATTTTTTAAAGTATTAAATTCGTTATTTGTTAAATTCAATTCAGTTTGTAATACTTTTAGTTTTTGTTCATTACTGAGAATTTTAGAGGTCTTAAGCGACGTACAACCGTTTAATAGAATAAACAAGATTAAAATTAATGTTCTTTTCATAAGATGTGCTTCTGTATATTTCTACAATATAGTTAAAATGATTTAGTCTCCATTCATAGTACCTTTGCCAATTTTACTTCCATCTGTGGCGTTCATTTTTAACACGAATATTTGATCTCCTCCGTATGTTGTAGATGATCCTGCTACGGTAGTTTTTGTAACTGTATTAGTATAAACTGTAACTGTTGTCTCGTATGATTCTCTACTTACAGCAAAATCTTGTAAACTAAATGATGTAATCTCGTAACTGTGTAAAGGAGAATTTAACATCATTAAATTTGCTGATGCTGTAACATTTAAAACCTCATAATCTGAAAAAGTAACATAATCTTGACCTAACTTGTGCTTTACACGAACAATATACTTTACTAAACCAGTAGTAAAAACATATCTTGTTATTACCTCGTTTTGGTCGTTAGGTTCTTCATCTTCTGTCTCGTCTGATTCGTGATATCCTACTACGCTGTCTTTTAATTCCTCTAATTCCTCTACAGTGGTTAATCCTATTTCTCCTTCTGGGTGTGGGCAACCTATCTCATAATTACCCTCTCCTAGAACAGTGTTCATCATAGAAATTAATTCAGCAGGTGGTGTTATATCTGAGCAATCTTCCTCATCTTCTTCACTAATAACAGGGCAGTCTGGACACAATACAGGAGTAGTACTTGGCTCTAACACTATACCTCCACCATTACTAGCGGTTTGGTTAGATCCGTTTGGGTTGCTATTGGGATTGCTGTCTGTATTTGTACTGCCACCGCCATCTCCACAAGAGGTTTGGTTAGAGGTTAAAACCCAACCCCCACTAGTTGCGGCTTTATCTGGATTATCCCAATAATCGCAAGCAACTCCATCTGCATAATCATGTAGTCCGCTATCACACAAATTTCCTGCTTCCCATTCGTAAGAGTACACGGTACAGGTTTCGGCATCGGAGTTTACTTTATCGAAAATAGTGTCTGAAATATCTTCTAGTGTGATATACGTAATTTTATCTTCTACATCTACAATCTCTCGGCTTGCTAATGCATTACGCTCGTTTGGTGTTATGTTATATTGTACTAAGGAGACTTTAAAACTGTGGTCTTCCTGTTCTTGTAATAATAGGTTTTCTAATAAACTATTATCCTCTGCTCTGTAAACGCCAAAGGTGTAGTTTTTTGAACCGTTACTATGTGTTATCACTTTAGCATAATTGGTATTAATGGTAAAATCGTATTGTGCATTGTAAACAGTTTTATTGGCTTTGCTTTCTATACGTTTAGCTTCTGCTTTATTTATTATGCGCATTAAGTTTTTATCGTTTTCAATGGCTTTAGTGTTAAGCCTAGAAATGTTAACATTACTTTTTAATGCTGTTTGTTGTAC
>NZ_JBSHNS010000469.1:0-9943 GCF_053601635.1 Pontimicrobium sp. MEBiC01747 | reverse complement strand
GACATTACCTTGTACTACGTAATGATCTATTGTTGGAGCGAACACATTCATTAATAAAATAGCCAACATTACTCCTTCTGGATATGCTGGGTTAAACACACGAATCATAATTGAAATAAACCCAATTAAGAAACCATAGATCCACTTTCCTTTATTAGTTTGCGATGCAGTAACAGGGTCTGTTGCCATGTATACCGTACCAAAAGCAAATCCTCCAATTAATAAGTGCATCCAGAATTCTGTATTCATTAAGCTATAAAATTTACTAGATTCTGTTATAATACCTGCGTCTACAACACCATTAAAAATTAATCCCATTGCTAGAGCTCCTAATACAGACGATAACATAATTCTCCAGCTCCCTATTTTAGCGAAGATTAAAAATAATCCTCCCAATAATATAAGCAGTGTAGATGTTTCACCAACAGAACCAGGAATAAATCCGTAGAACATATCCATCCAATCATAACCTACCGGATTATTTTGAGCTAAACTACCTAATACTGTTTCTCCTGAGATAGCATCTGGCGTTCCTGTTCTTTCAACTGCTTCATGTACCCACACTTTATCTCCAGACATCCATGTTGGATAAGCAAAGAATAAAAAGGCACGAATAGTTAATGCAGGATTAAGAATATTCATTCCTGTTCCTCCAAACACTTCTTTACCTATTACAACACCAAATATAACCGCTACTGCTAACATCCATAATGGTGTATCGATTGGTACAATTAATGGCACTAACATTCCTGTTACTAGGTATCCTTCTTCTACTTCATGTCCTTTTATTACAGCAAAAACAAATTCTACTGCAAGACCTACAACATAGGATACAATTACTAATGGTAACACTGTCCATGCCCCCACAATAAAGTTATCCATTGTTAAAAAATTTCCAAACAAAGACACCTCGGCAGTTATCCCCTTTGCAGCATCTATAGCTGCATAGTGTTGGTAACCTGCATTGAATATACCAAAGATTAAACAAGGAATCAATGCCATAATAACAGTGTTCATTGTTCTTTTTAAATCGTCGGCTGCTTTTATATGAGTTCCGTTATGTGTGGTCTCATTTGGTAAGTATAAAAATGTATGGATTGCGTTAAACGCAGGAGCCATTTTAGTTCCTTTATACTTTTCCTTTAAATTATGTAAATTACTTTTTAAACCCATTATCCTATTTCTTTAAGCATTAAGTCTAAACCTTTTCTAATAATATCTTGATGTGGCTGCTTAGACACACAAACAAACTCTGTTAAAGCAAAATCCTCTGGTGCAACTTCGTACATTCCTAATGCTTCCATTTCATCTAAGTCATTGTACATACAAGCTTTTAGAATTTGCATAGGAAAAATATCTAAAGGAAAGACTTCCTCATACGTTCCTGTAGTTACAAAAGCACGATGCTCACCATTAGTATTTGTATTTAAATCATACTTTTTCTTAGGTGATAACCATGAGAATGTTAATGCTCTTGAAGTTGATACTTTATTAAACACTGGTTTATTCCATCCAAAAAACTCATAATCATCTCCTTCAGGAATAACAGATATTACATTACTGTAATAATCTAAAGCACCATCTGGTTTTACTTGTTTTCCAGATAGTACATTTCCTGAAATAATACGGTCATTACCATCTTTATCTACGCCATTGTCGTAAACCATTGTTGCTATTTCACTACCTATAATAGTTCTGAAATATCTCGGTTTTTTAACAGAAGAGCCTACTAATGCAACGGTACGTTGTGCATTAAACTTACCTGTTAACAATAACTCACCTATAATAACTAAGTCTTGAGCATTTACTGTCCAAACAACTTCGCCTTTGTTAATAGGATCTATTTTATTTATTTGAGTTCCTACATTACCAGATGGATGTGGTCCTGAAACCTTATGTAAGGTAACACCAGATAAACCAGCTAATGGAGAGTTTCCATTTTTACCAACACTAACATGTAATTGTCCTTCTGTTAACTTACCTAATGCAGTAACTGCTGCTTGTAGCTCTGCCTCTTTACCTTGTAATGTATAATCTAAATCTGCTGCTAAAGGGGCACTAGCATAAGCCGAAACAAAAATTGCTTTTGGAGCAACTTCTGGGTTTGCAATAACATCGTAAGGACGCTGTTTTACAAAAGCCCAACAACCAGATGCTAATAATTTTGCTTTAATGTCTTCTGCTTTTGCCGAATCTACGTTTAAAGCGCCAAAATCATGATGTGATTGTGTCTTGTCTGCTTGAAGTTTTATTGCTAATATTTTACGTTTTTCACCACGTGTAATCTCGATAACTTCTCCAGATACTGGTGAAGCAAACTTTACATTTTCATTGGACTTATTAAAAAACAAAGCGTCTCCTGCTTTTACTTTTTCTCCAACTTTTACCGATAATTTAGGAATTACACTGTGAAAGTCTTCTGGTCTAACTGTATAAAAGTTGCTTACAATAGCATTCTCTGTTGCTAGTTCTGCTGCACCTTTTAACTTTATGTCTAGACCTTTCTTAATCTTAATGTCGTTTGACATACGTATAAATCTATTTGTTAATAGTTTAGTGATATGATTTCCTGTGTACAAAAAATCGGTGCAAAAATACGAATTTTTAATACATTTATTGAGGTCTAAATATATCTTGTTATTTATTTATACTAATTCTAAATAACAAAAACTGATTAGGCATAGATTTTGTTTATATTTACTTAATAATTAAAATTTAAAAATGCGATTTAAACTCAATTACTTAATACTTCTTTTATTTTCGACTTCTGTTTTTAGTCAAGTTGAAGAAATTCAACCTCAAGATTATATTAAAACTATAACTTTTAAAGGCAATACGGCAGAAAGTCAATTACCAATTTTAAGGCTAGGAGAATATCTTGTTTTAGAATTCGATGCTTTAAATGGAGATGAAGAGGATTATTACTATGAAATTAAACATTATAACTTTGACTGGACACCTTCAGTTTTAGTTCAATCTGAATATTTAAACGGGTTTAACGAGCAACGCATTAGAACTTATGAAAACTCATTTAACACCTACCAAATATATTCTCATTACAGATTAACTATTCCAAATGGACAAACAAAAGGAGTAACAAAATCTGGAAATTACTTAATAACAATATATAATGATGATGACGAGATTGAGTTTACAAGAAAGTTTATGGTTTATGAAGATTTAGCTAATGTAGGTGTAGCTATAAAACGTTCTCGAGATGTTGCTTTTGTACAAGAAAAACAATCTGTAGACATTGCTATTAACGCTACTAATATAAGGTTTAACAACCCTAAACAAACCATAAAAACCGTTATTATTAAAAACAATAATTTAAACACTGCTATTACAGACTTAAAACCACAATATATTTTAGGTAACGAATTACAATATCGTTACACAAAAGAATCTAGTTTTTTTGGCGGGAATGAATTTTTCTACTTTGAAAACAAAGATTTAAGGGCTGCGAATAATGCAATCCAGTTTGTAGAATTAAACGACATTTATAATCATTATTTATTTACAAACATTTCTAGAGCAGATTTACCATACACATACAATCCAGATATTAATGGTAATTTTTTAATAACAGCACTAGATGCAGACAGGCCATATATTGAAGCTGACTACACCAAAGTACATTTTTCTTTAAAGCTAGATGAATTACCTAAAAATAAATCAATTCATGTTTATGGAAATTTTAATAATTATGCGGTGGATGATACTACTAAAATGACATACGATGAAGAGAGAGGTGTTTACAGCTCTTCACTAATTCTAAAACAAGGGTTCTATAATTACAAATATGTAGTTATGGATAAAAATGGCACTCTAGATGAAAATGCAATTAGTGGAAGTTTTTATCAAACCGAAAATAATTATAAGGTATTAGTATACTATAGAGACCTCGGCGCTCGTTATGATAGAATAATTGGTATTGGCGAAGCTAGCTCGGTAAACATAACTAATTAAATATAAAAGAATTAAATTTAAAGCACTACATTATTAATCATGTTATTATTAATGTAATATTTATTATTTTTGCATTATTAAAAAAACGCATTAACAATTAATGGTTCAACAAGTTACAAGAGGCATAAAGATTTCGGTAGAAACTAATTTCGAAGGTACGTTTTACAAAAACTACAAAATACACTTCGCCTTTGGTTATAAAGTTACTATCGAAAACCAGAGTAAAGACTCTGTACAACTCAATGCG
This sequence comes from Pontimicrobium sp. MEBiC01747, assembly GCF_053601635.1. Classification (NCBI taxonomy): domain Bacteria; kingdom Pseudomonadati; phylum Bacteroidota; class Flavobacteriia; order Flavobacteriales; family Flavobacteriaceae; genus Pontimicrobium; species Pontimicrobium sp. MEBiC01747. The sequence continues at coordinate 5,727 of NZ_JBSHNS010000469.1, read as the reverse complement.
AGGCATTGGGTTATTCTTGACGCCTTAAATAATATTGAAACTGTTAGCGGAGAAGGTGTTATTGGTAAAAAGCCAGTAATTAAACCCGGAGAGTCTCATACATACACTTCAGGCTGTTTATTAACCTCTCCTTTTGGAGCCATGCGAGGTCATTACAGCATGATAAACTTTACTACCACTAAAAAGTTTAATGTTACAATTCCACCATTTAAATTAAGCGCTCAGTTTGCTCTTAACTAATTAATTTGTCTTTCTATTAAAGCGATATATTTTTCCATGTTGTTCAACATGGAAAAAACCACAGTTAGAATAATGCACAAACTTATAATCGCTCTTATAATTAAAAGTAATATCTTGTACTAAATACACTGCATCTACATCTATATTTCCATAAGGTGAAACTCTACGATACCTATACTCTCCATTATTTTCTGTGGTGTACAATTCGTACCATGCGCCAGCTGCAATACCCGAGAGCCACTGAGCATGATGACTTAATCCTTCTACAGGCTTTGGCAGTAAAGTTCCTATAAAATTAGGTGTATGCTCTTTTAATCTATCTAGAAAGCAACGTAAATTTTCGCTTGTTTGCGTACCTGTAAACTCAGATATTTCACCACGTTCTGTAACTAAAAAAGGATACGCCCCTGTGTTAGCCAATAATACATTACCAACTGTACTTGGTGTAAACCATTTAGATTGTATTAATTTCTTTTTTAAACGTTTATTGGTAACAGATTGTATTAAAGTATCTGTTACAAATCGCGCACAATTACAAGCGCCTTTTTTAAATGCAGCATAATAAATAAAGTGTTTATTCTGCATTTTAGTAATATGTTCCCTAGCTCTCTTGTAATCCACTAAATCACAAACGGAAGCTACTAAATCTCCATCACCATGCGTTAACTTAGGGTGTGTTGCTAAGAATTTTAAAATAGTATTAAGGTTAACGATCTCTCCATTCTCTATAACTGCTTTTATAGGAAACTCTAACTCGTTATCTGTATCTCTTCCTCTAACTCTACCATTAGGTTCTGGTGTTATATAGCGTCCAAAATCATGGTATTCTAAAACACCTGTAGCTTTATTAATAAGTACTAAGGCTGCATGCCCTGCACGTACATAGTTTTTTTTACCTACTCCTAAAAAGCGTAAAAATGGAGAATACCATTCTTCTGCTACCATTACAATAGTATCAGGGTAGGCTAATGTTAAAATAACACCGGTACTATTATTCATTTATAACTTCTAAAAAATTAAATGATTTAGTAGCAACCTCCAATGTATTTAAATTTTCAAACCTCATGTTTACTCCTTCTTCGTTTTTCTCTACTTGAGTAATGCTAGTAGTTTTTACATGCCCACGATCCATAATTACACCATAGTCATCATTATCTCCTCCTGCTGTTTTATGAAATTCTAATGCTGTTTCTGAGGTTAGTATCGTTTTAGTTTTGAACGCTTCAAACCATTCTAAACGCTTTTGTTTTTTATCTTGAGAATACAGCGTAGAAGATGACCATATTTTTGGTTCTAAAGGCAGTTCTACAAAATGTTTGTTTTCACCATCCCAAACCAACTCATAAAATTTAAGTGTTTCATTCCAATCTACTATAACTATTGTAAAGGGCTCTATACCGTTAAAATTATAAGATTCCACAGAGAATTCAATAGCAGTAGACGCTAATAAATCGCGAACAACTATACCTCTACTTTGTCTATAACTGTCTTTACGTTCATGAATAACAAAACCACCATTTAATAAACATATTAATCGGTTTTTATCACTAACACCAATCCAAGACCCTCCAGACAACTCATCTTTAGGAAGTAACATTCTAGTATTATCTATAGTATAAAAATCGGGGTTTAACGCCGTTCTATTAGGTGCTTCATCTCTATTTGAGGTTAGCACAAAATTGTTATCTCCTTTAGGAAAAATAGTTACTGTACACATAAATGCAATAGTCTAAAAATAGAATGGCAACTTACAAAAAAATAGTAAGAATTAAGAATACTGTTAGTATTCCTTTATAGCTTAAATAATCACTAAAAAAAGTTGTAACTTTGAACTTCAAAATTTTAAAACAAAAAAATTAAAATAATCATGGGAAAAGGATTTTTCAATGTACCAGTTGCAGTAAACGAGCCCGTTAGAGCTTATGCTCCAGGATGCGAACACAGAGAAGCCATAGCAAAAGCCTATAAGGAAATGTATAACAGTAACCTAGATGTACCAATGTACATTAATGGTAAAAATGTTACTACTGGAAACACAAGAACAATGTCTCCACCACACGATCACCAACATGTCGTTGGTCAATACCACTTGGCTGAAAAATCTCATGTTGATGATGCCATTACCACAGCACTTGAAGCTAGAAAAACATGGTCGCAGATGCCTTGGGAACACAGAGCAGGAATCTTTTTAAAAGCAGCAGAATTAATTGCTGGACCATACAGAGCAAAAATAAACGCTGCCACAATGATGGCACAGTCTAAAACAATTCACCAAGCAGAAATTGATGCTGCTTGCGAATTAATAGACTTTTTACGTTTTAACGTTCAGTACATGACAGATATCTATCATGAACAACCAGAAAGTACTAGTGGAGCATGGAACAGATTAGAGTATCGCCCATTAGAAGGTTTCGTGTACGCAGTTACACCATTTAACTTTACAGCTATTGCAGGAAACCTACCTGCTTGTATGGCAATGATGGGTAATGTTGTTGTATGGAAGCCTAGTGATTCTCAAATCTATTCTGCAAAAGTTGTTATGGATGTTTTTGAAGAAGCAGGAGTTCCTCCAGGAGTCATAAATGTTGTTTTTGGTGATCCAGTAATGATTACAGAAACAGTATTAGCTAGCCCAGATTTTTCTGGATTACATTTTACAGGTTCTACTTATATATTTAAAGAACTTTGGAAACAAATTGGAAACAACATTCACAATTATAAAACTTACCCAAAAATAGTTGGAGAAACTGGTGGTAAGGATTTTATAGTAGCACATAAATCTGCTAACCCAAAACAAGTAGCAACAGCAATTTCGCGTGGAGCTTTTGAGTTCCAAGGTCAAAAATGTAGCGCAGCGTCTCGTGCTTATATTTCTAAAAGCATTTGGGAACAAGTTAAAAACTATGTTGTAGAAGACGTAAACTCATTTAAAATGGGCTCTCCTGAAGACATGAGCAACTTTATAACTGCAGTTATACATGAAGGGTCTTTTGATAAATTAGCAAAATATTTAGATCAAGCCAAAGCAGATAGCAATGCAGAAATTATTGTTGGTGGTGGTTACGACAAGAGTAAAGGTTATTTTATAGAACCTACTGTAATAGTAACTAACGACCCAAAATACACAACAATGTGCGATGAGTTATTTGGTCCTGTAATTACTATTTATGTATTTGAGGATGACAACTTCTCTGAAACATTAAAAATTGTAGACTCAACTAGCGATTATGCATTAACAGGAGCTATCTTAGCTCAAGACCGCTACGCTATTGTTGAAGCAACAAAAGCTTTAGAAAACAGTGCTGGAAACTTCTACATTAACGACAAACCAACTGGTGCTGTTGTAGGACAACAACCATTTGGAGGTGCAAGAGGTTCGGGAACTAACGACAAAGCTGGTAGCGCATTAAACTTATTACGTTGGGTATCACCAAGAATGATAAAAGAAACATTTGTAACCCCTACAGATTATCGCTATCCTTTTCTAGGAGAATAATTATTAGTCCATATAAACACAAAAGCCTCAAGTATTACACTTGAGGCTTTTTCATTTTAATCGATAAAGTGACAAAAAAAGCATTAAATAAATAAGTTATACTTAGTTTTTTATGGGTTTAAATATGTAATCGTCAGAAAAACCTGAAAAAAACTTATATTTAGCAAAATCACTTTTATATGAAAAAAATCTACCTCCTAATCTGTTTTATAGCGAGTACATCCTTATTTGCTCAAAACAAAATCAGTAAATTAGATATTTCAGACATGGAAACTTCTATTTTATTTACATCGTTCCCTGTTATAAATATTAACGATTATCAATCTAACATAAATTCTACATATTCTTTTTATCAAGCATATAAAGCTATAGCTGAAAACGACCTACAAAACAGACTACCTAACTTAGAGAGCTTAATGAGCGATGCTAAGGAAGACTTTTCAAATAACACCGTTTCTTTAGGTGTTTTAAACACCAGTTTTGAAGTTATAAAGCCTGAAGCTTACGAGAATGGCAATTTAATTATTGACTCTGAAGGTTATTTAACAAAAACAACTAACGCATCAATATATAATAAACATGAACTAGCTATTATTACCCCTTTGCAACCAAAGCACAAAGGGCTAAAAGTAAATTTCGACCTTCATGAAAGCAATATTTTTAATACAACTCAAAAAACAATAACAAGCGTAAAAATAGATTTTGGAAATGGAGAGGGGTTTAAAACAATTTCTAAAAACAACAATATTACTATTAACTATACCGAAGAGGGTCCAAAAACCTTAATCTCAGAATTAACTTTTTCTGATGATACGACTATAACTAGTAAGTCTACAATAGATATTACATATTCTAACACAGATTTAAATACACTTTTTAATCGTGTCGTTAACACATTTGAATCTTCAAACACTCCTGTCCCAAACTTAACACCTTATGGAGAAGCCAATAATATAGGGACTGGTGAGTATGAAATATTTTTAAGTGCAGATAATATTCTGGACAAACCTATTTTTTTAATTGATGGTTTCGATCCAGGAGACACCAGAGATATTACTGGACTATATTCTTTATTAGATTATAACGATAACGGTACGACATCTAATCTAGCAGATAGAGTAAGAGCAGAAGGGTTCGATATTATTATTTTAAACTTTCCTGTATACACTAGACTTTCTGATGGGGTTGTAGTAGATGGAGGCGCCGATTTTATTGAGCGTAATGCCATGCTTTTAGTAGAATTATTAAGTATTATTAACACAAGTAAGGTCGCTGGAGCTGATGAAAACGTAATTATTGGCCCAAGTATGGGTGGCCTAATTTCGCGCTACGCCTTAAACTTTATGGAAAACCAAAATTTAGATCATGACACACGATTATGGTTATCTTTCGATTCACCCCATCATGGAGCCAATGTTCCTATAGGGTTTCAGCACTTATTCAACTATATGGCTTACGGTTTAGATTTAGGTGGTCTTGGAGGAGACCAAAGTATCGTTGCTTTAAGACCAATAGTAGATGGTATGCTAAAGTCTCCTGCTGCAAGACAAATGTTAATAGATCATTTCGAACCTCATCTTGCAAGTGGAAGTATCGTTGATTTTGATCCTAATTTAAAACTACCAATGAAACACCCATGGAATAGTATTTTTTATACAGGATTAAATAATTTAACTACATCTGGCTTTCCTGAAAACACAAGGAACGTAGCAATGATAAATGGTAGTGGTATAGGTAATCCATATCAAGATAAAACAGGTAATGACATTTTACCAGACAGAGAAATATTAAATACCACAATAGAAGATGTTTCTTTTCAAACAGACGCTACTTTTAGAGTAAGATACACGCCTCTTGCTGGCCAACAAAATCAAGCAAGTTACCTTTTTATAGACTCTTTTTTCTTTTGTTTTTGTGATTTAACTGCCAGTGCAACTGTAGAATCTGAATCTTTTTCTAATGGTGTAGATGCTGCTTCTGGCGGATTATTT
>NZ_JBSHNS010000468.1:0-31762 GCF_053601635.1 Pontimicrobium sp. MEBiC01747 | reverse complement strand
CTCTAGGTATATCTACAGCTTTTGCTAAACTTATTGGTTTGCCATTATCTTTACTTTCCGCTTCTGCAAAACGCTCTAGGTTAGCCTCTAATAGTTCAGATATTTTTATTAGTATTCTACTACGTTCTTCAAGTGTGGTTTGAGACCAAATAGGAAATGTGGCTTTTGCAGCAATATAGGCGTTTTCTACATCTGCTTTAGATGAGTTAGGTATTTGCCCATAGACTTCCCCATTTGCAGGGCAATAGTTGTCTATCCAATTATTGTCTATTGGATTATGAAATTTGCCGTTTATGTAGTTTTGAATAGTCATTATTTCTAATTTTTTATTCTTCTAAGTCTTTTAAATATTTCAATAGGTTTACTAAATGTTCTTCAGAATGGTTTTTCATTAAAAACATAAAAGACCAATTAGCATTTTCTTTTGAGTAATTTTCATATCTCCATTTAACTTCTAATAAGTCTTTTAATATGTCACAGATATCATCAATTGGATCACCTAAAGCCAAGTTTACATATGGTTCGCTTTCTCCTTTTTTGTAAACTACATCATGGCTATCTAATACTAGATTATAATAACCAAGTTTAGGGAAGTTTTCTATAACATTTTCTTTTACTTCATCATAGCTTAAACTATAACTTTCTTTATAGTTAGTATCATTATCTAATTTTTCAATAGTTAAAAACTTTGCGTAAATTGAAACTAATAATTGTTTTAAATCCTTAATTTTATTTTCAGATTTTACATCTGGATTTATAGCAAATTCTGTTACTTTTTCAATTAACTTAATAGTTTCTTTCATTACAGTTTTTTATAAGCCATCACCTTTATTTCCACTACCAAATCTGGGTGTGGTAATTGGTGTACAGCTACTGTTGTGCGAGTTGGTCCTGTTTCTTTTTCAAAAAACTCAGCATAAGCTTTATTATAACCCGCAAAGTCATTCATGTTTACTAAAAAAGAAGTCACATCTACTACATCTTTTAAAGTAGCGCCTTCTTTAGCTAAGTTACGCTCTATGTTTTTAATAACTTCTTGAGTTTGTACATAGGCATCTAAACGTTTTGTTCCCATTTCGTCTATAACTTCTACGCCAGCTATAGTATTGTCTGGTCTACGAGAACTAGTTCCCGATACAAAAATAAAATCGCCTACACGTTTTACATGTGGGTAAGCGCCTCTTGGTGTTACTTTTTTCTCTTCCATGTCTTTATTTTAATCCTGCAATTTTATCTTCTTCAAGAATATTATTTGTCTCTTCTTGTACTTTTTTTAGTACTTCTTTTAAATCGTCATTGTCATGCAACTCATTATCGGTAATCATATTTAAAATGGCTTTGTCTTGTGCTCTTCCTTTTTTCATGGCTTCATTATAAGGAATATCTTCATTAAAGGTAACCATAGAATATTTAGAGAAATAAGCTTCTGGAAAGTTTTTTTCTAAAGCCATTTCTATAGAACGCTTTTCTTTAAATATAGGATTCGCGACATGATCTCTCATTTCGTAATAATTGTCTATGGCTAAATCTGCAATAGCATCTGTATCTGCTTTTCTAGAACTTTCATAAACTTTAAAAATGGTTTCCCAATCACCTTCATGTTGTTCTAAAATAGCATCAAAAACAGTAACATCTTCAAAGGAAGCGTTCATGCCTTGTCCGTAAAAAGGTACTATGGCATGGGCAGCATCTCCCATTAAAACGGTCTTGTTTTTGTAGTGCCATGGTGAGCACTTTACTGTTCCTAATGCGCCTGTTGGGTTGTTTGCAAATTCTTCTGCTATGTTTGGTATTAATGCTAGTGCATCTGGAAATTGTGCTTCAAAAAATGCTTTAATATCTTTTTCGGTTTCTAAATTTTTAAAGTTATATTTTCCTTCTTCGTAACTTAAAAATAGGGAAACGGTAAAACTCCCATCAAGGTTTGGTAAGGCAATTAACATATAATTCCCTCTTGGCCAAATATGCAAGTAGTCCTTACTTATTTGGTGTTCTCCATTTTTAGATGCTGGTATTTCTAATTCCTTGTAACCATGGGTTAAATAGTTTTGCGAATAGCTAAATAAGAATTTACGTTCTAAATAGTAGCTTTTACGTAAGGAAGACCCTGCACCGTCTGTTCCGAAGATGACATCTGCAGAGACTTTAAAATCGGCTTTAGTCTCATAGTCGTAAAATGATGCTTCGTTATTTTCTATATCAACGCCATTACATTTTTTATTAAAATGAATGGTGAGATTATCGTAAGCATCAGCTTCAGTTAATAGTAGGCCATTAAGTTCGCCTCTAGAGATAGAGTTAATGTACTCGCCATCTCTTCCAGAATAGTTAGAGGGGAAGGTGTTACCTTCTACATCATGTATTAAGCGCCCATACATTGGGATGCATAGTGGCTTTACTTTGTTTTCTACTCCTGCTAAACGCATAGCTTTTAATCCACGATCTGATAACGCTAAATTTATAGAACGACCAGCAGAAATATCTGTGGTTCTTAAATCTGGTCTACTTTCGTATACGTTTACAGTATAGCCTCTTTGCGCTAGACGTAATGCTAATAAAGATCCGCATAATCCAGCACCTATTATAAGTATGTTGTCTTTTTTAGGCATTTAATAAGGTTTTTAATTTTTCTACCATGTTAAATACATCCTCGAACGAGTTGTATAATGGCACAGGAGCACAACGTATTACGTCTGGTTCTCTCCAATCGCTAATTACGCCTGCTTCTGTTAATTTATTGTGTAATGCTCTATCGGCATTTTTAACTTGTATAGATAATTGGCAACCGCGCTCGTCTGGGTTGCTTGGTGTTATTATTTTTATATCTGAATTGTTTAATTCATTAATTAAATATTCAAAATACCCTGTTAGCTTTTTAGATTTGGCAATTAATTTATCCATGCCAACTTCGTTAAACATATCGGCAGAGGCTTTTATTGCTGCCATAGATAATATTGGAGGGTTAGAGAGTTGCCAGCCTTCTGCTCCTGGTAAAACATCAAACTCACCACGCATGTTAAAACGCGTGTCTTTATTGTGGCTCCACCAACCTGCAAAACGATTTAAGTTTTTATCGTGTGCGTGACGTTCGTGAACAAAGCATCCTGATAAACTTCCTGGTCCAGAATTCATGTATTTATACGTACACCAAACTGCGAAATCTGCTCCTGAATTATGTAAATCTAAATTTACATTTCCTGCGCCGTGTGCACAATCGAAACCTACAACACAGCCATTTTTATGACCTAGTTCTGTAATGCGTTTTAAATTGAAAAACTGTCCGGTGTAATAGTTTACACCGCCAATCATAATTAAAGCAATTTCGTCTCCGTGTGTTTCCATTATGGCCTCTAGATCCTCATAGCGTGCTAATTCTTCTCCTTCTCTGGCTTTCCATAATATAACTCCTTCTTTATCATCATAGCCATGATGACGTAATTGTGATTCTACTGCATATTTATCGCTAGGGAAAGCATCTGCTTCTATTAAAATTTTATAACGTTTTGGCGTTGGTTTATAGAAACTAACCATCATAAAGTGTAGGTTAGCCGTTAGGGTATTCATTACGACGACTTCTATTGGCTTAGCTCCAACAACTTTAGCCATGCTTTCTGTAAGAAATTCATGGTATGGTAACCATGGGTTTTTAGCTTCTGTATGGCCTTCAACTCCAAGGTTAGCCCAATCTTCTAGTTCTTGATTTATATACTCTTTGGTAGATTTTGGTTGTAAACCAAGCGAATTTCCGCATAAATAAATTAATTCGTTTCCGTTTTTATCTTTTGGGATGTGGAATTGCTGTCTGTAGTGAGCTAATTCGTCTTGTTGGTCTTGTGCTTTAGCGTAACTTAAGGTGGCTTTATTCATTTTTAGTAAAATAAAATAGTCGTTTTATTTGAATTTATTCAAAAGCGTTTCATATATTGAAACGCTGTTTCAAAAATACGTAATATTTTTGAATAATAAAATGAGAGCGGAAAGTTTAATGAAGATTTGTTTTTTCTTAAAAACTCATTTTAAAACGATTATAGGGTTATGAGTAACGATACTAAAGATTTAAATTTATCGGTTGTAAAGGCGTTTACGCTTTTAGATGCTTTTACAGGCGACCAAAAAGAATGGGGTGTAAGAGAGTTAGCAAAAAAAACGGGTTATAATAAAAGTACTACCTATCGCTTATTAAGTACTTTAGAGGCTTTAGGTGCTTTGCAGAAAAATGATGATGATAAGTATTTATTGGGGTTAAAGTTATTTGAGTTAGGCAACCTAGTCTCTATACATAAATCGTTACGGAAGCATTCTAGAATTCCATTGGAGCAAATTGCAAGAGAAATTAAAGAAACGGTACATTTTGGAGTGCTAGATAAAAACCAAGTATTGTATTTAAATAAAACCGAAAGTCCACAGGGATTGAAGGTTAGTACTCAAATAGGGTCTTACCAAAAGGCATATTGCACTGCTATTGGTAAGGTGTTGTTAGCGTTCTCTCCAGAAAAAAAGCTTAACTATTATTTAGATGTTGTTTCTTTAGAAGCTTGTACTGAACACACTATTACCGAGAAAGGTTTATTATTAACAGAATTGACTAAAATAAAAGAGCAAGGCTACGCTTTAGATATGGAGGAGCTGGAGTTGGGGCTTATTTGTATTGCTATTCCTGTATTTAATAAACAACAAGAAATTATTGCTAGTATTAGTGTCTCAGGGCCTTCTAGTCGTTTTAAGTTGGAGAAAATTGATGATTATTTAGCGATTATTAGAAAGGGTGCTGAAGGAATAGAGGAACGGATCAGTCATGGGGTGTAAGTTGTAAGTTAAGAATAGGTTGTTCATAAATAGAAGTCCTTTTAATATATTTTAAAAATTACTCCAAGTCGCTTTATCTGCATCTATTTTTGGATGTAACCTTGAATATCATCTGTATAAGAAATTATTGCTTCTAAAAAATCTTCTAGAAATTCAATTTGTGTCACATTGTTTTTCTATTTTAATAATGTTTCTCCATAATTCCATAGGATTAACTCCACAATATCCGCTTTCTTGAGCATCATTACATTCAATAATAACCCATTGGTTATCTATTGTTAGGGCGAGGTCTATTGCTAAGAAAGGAGCATCTATTAACTGTGCAGCTTCTTGGGCAACTTTTATGGCGGTTTCTGCTTCTGCATCACTCCAATTGTAATCTAGGTATTGAGACCAGTAATGTCCAGACCCTACAAGTCTTTTTTTCCACCAAAATGTTCTAAACTCATAAGAGAGTTGAACTTTACCTTCAACATTATGATTTATTGGTTTAAGCTTAACAAACTCCCTAATAACAACTTTTTGCCAATGTAAAATGGAGTCTTCTCTATAGGCTTCTTTGATTTCTAGAAATTCCTCTTTTGTTTTAGCTACAGATAATTTATAATTATGTTTAGAGGTTTGCCTGTTTCCTTTTATAAATACAGGAAAATTAAAATCTTTATTAAACGTTTCAAGGCTAGGAAAATTTTGATAGACTTTACTTTTGGGAGTTAGTTTATTAATGATAGGGTACCAGTGTTCTAACTCACTGGCAAGCAAATGCTGTTTTGGGGTATGTATTAGTTTGTAACCATAATTAAAAAAAGAACTATAAATAGCATTGTAATTACTAATGGCTCCAATTCTAGCAAAAACATCTACAGTATTTTCAATCCTTGGTCGATTAATTTTGAATAGAGGTTCAAATTTAAAATCGTAAGCTGGGATGTTTACTGTTTTATTAGCAATCCATATGGTAGATTCTGCATTAAAGAAATCTATAGTTTTTAATTCTTTCATTAAATAATTTACTCTAGTTTTATAATGATACCACTAAAATTTAAATTCCAATCACTATCTGCTTTTTTATGGTCTAAGGCTATTTTTATACCATTAAAATCTTTGTAGTTTTCAAAGGTGTTTGTTATTGACGCTTCAGTTGTATTGCCTTCTCTAAATACCCATTCTTTTATAATATAATTATCGTTATAAAATATATCGTAAGCATCTCCTGGTGTATAGCCACCTGTATTTGTATAGGTTAATGTTACTTTGTTTAGTGGGGCTTTGCTAATTGGCGCTTCTGCTTTAATTGGCTCGCTTAGGGTAGCTGTAGTATCCCAAACCAATTGAAAAGGAAACAATGCCCAGTACTTATCGTTAATAAACCGTTGGTCTGTTTTTATGTTCGTGCTATCTATTTTAGTGGTATAATAAGTAATAGTGTCTTTTTGGGTTAACATGGTTACCGCATTAGTTTTTGGATTCCATTTCCAAGAGCGTTGATAGTGCTTATCGTTATTATCTATATTAAAAGTAAATTGAATTTCGGAAACCTTATTCCAGTTTTTAAAACCATGTGCATTTGCAATATTTTCTGCTAGCGTTAATGGTTTTTCTGAAGTTGTTTGTTCTTGTTTGTTTTCAGACTTACAAGACGCTAAAGTAAGTAGTGAAATAATAAGAAAACGATACATATTTTTAAGGTTTTTTTCAAAGCTATGAAATATTGACTAGTTTTGAGAAAAGCTATTAAACTATGAATGATAATTTAGACTATTTTAACGCAAATAAAGCCACTTGGAATGATAAAGTAAAAGTACATGCTAAAAGTGATATGTACGATATGAAAGCTTTTAAAGCAGGAAAGTCTTCGTTAATGCCTTATGAGCTCAATGCTTTGGGAGATGTTAGTGGAAAAACACTATTGCATTTACAGTGTCATTTTGGTCAAGATACTTTAAGTTGGAGTAGGAAAGGCGCTAAGTGTATAGGTGTAGATTTAAGTGATGAGGGTGTAAAATTAGCTAGAAAGTTGAATGAAGAATTGAATCTAGATGCGGAGTTTGTTTGTTGTAATGTGTTGGAGACTTCTAAACATGTAAAAGAAACGTTCGATATTGTATTTACTAGTTATGGTGTTATTGGTTGGTTACCAGATTTAAAACCATGGGGACAAATGATTGCCGAGCGTTTAAATAAAGGAGGAACGTTTTATATTGTAGAGTTTCATCCTATTGTTTGGATGTTTGATTATTTGGAGGAAAAACCAGTTATGAAATATGGCTATATGCAGAATGAGGTTATTTATGAAGAGTACGAAGGAACTTATGCTGACGTGGATTCTAAAATGATAACCAAAGAGTATGGTTGGAATCATGGTTTGAGCGAAGTAATAAATGCATTAACGGCAGCTGGGTTAAAAATAGAATACTTAAATGAATACGACGAAGCGCCATATAATGTATTACCCGACTTGGTAGAAACCAAATCGGGCAATTATGTAACAAAGGATAAATTATATCCTCTTATTTTTGAGCTTAAGGCAACTAAACTTTAAATTAGTTAGTGCTTATTCTTTTTTAATACTTCAGGCATTTTTGCTTGAAAACGTTTTAGTCTAGGGATAGAAACGCTACGTATGTACCCTTGGTTAGGATGTAGTCTTTCGTAGTTTTGATGGTAATCTTCGCCGACCCAAAATTTTTGAAATGGATAGACTTCGGCTGCAATTGTTTTGCCTAGTTTTTCTGCTAAAGCAGCTTTCTTTTCTTCTATAATTTTCTTTTGTTCATCATTTTGAAAAAAGATAATAGATCTATATTGCGAGCCTCTATCTGGGCCTTGCCCGTTAACTTGTGTTGGGTTTTGCGATGCAAAATAAACATCTACTAGAGTTGTAAAGCTTACTATGTTTGGATCGTAAATAACTTCTACAGCTTCTGCATGCCCTGTTCTTCCTGTATTGCTTGCTTCGTATGTGGGGTTTTTAGTGTGTCCGCCAGAGTAACCACTAATAGATTCTTTAACACCATTAACACTTTCGTATATGGCTTCTACACACCAAAAACAACCGCTGGCAAAATAGGCTTTAGCTAATCCGTTTTCTACAGGAACTTCAATTGGTGTTGCATTTTTTACTTGTTCTTGTTTAGGGTTCTGTGCTGTATTTTGGCAACTAAATAATAAAAGAATGATTATTGCTGGAATTATTTTTTTCATCTTTTTAAGTGTTTTTATTGGTCTGAATTTTTTGCCATAGTATATCTTGTTTTATCGCAAGGTTTGTTTTGGCAGATTTATATTATAATTAAATAGTGTTTATGTATTGGTCGGGTATAAACGTAAAAACTTAAATGCTGAGAGGTTAAAATTATATTAAATAAAAAAGCCTTTACAAATTTGTAAAGGCTTTTAGAATATATTTTAAATAGAATTATAGTTTTCTAAACATTTTTTCCATTTTTTCTTTTTGCTCCATTGCTAAAAGTTCGTCTACTAGAATACGACCACTGTGCTCATCTGTAATGATTTTTTTACGAGCTCCAATTTCCATTTGTACTTGTGGTGGAATAGTAAAGTAAGATCCTCCAGATGCTCCTCTTTCGATTGGTACAACTGCTAATCCATTTTTTACATTGTTACGAATTCTGTTGTAAGCTTTTACTAAACGGTCTTCGATTTTCTTTTTGTAATCTTCAGACTTTTTAATTAAGGCTTCTTCTTCTTTTGCAGTTTCTGCTAAGATAGCATCTAACTCACTCTTTTTGTGTTTAAGGTGTGTTTCTCTATCTTTTACATGTTGTTTTGTTTTTTCAACAACTTCTTTTTTCTGCTCTATTTGCGCTCTGAATTCTCTAATGTGTTTTTCAGCTAGCTCAATCTCAAGTTCTTGGTACTCAATCTCTTTTGTGATAGAGTTGTACTCTCTGTTATTTCTAACGTTTTTTTGTTGCTCGCTATACTTTTTTATTAACGCTTTAGATTCTTCAATGCTATTTTTTCTAGCACTAATTTCGCTATCTACAGATTCTAAACTCGCGATAAGTTTTTCTAATCTTGCATTTAATCCAGCAACTTCATCTTCTAAATCGCTTACTTCTAAAGGAAGTTCTCCACGAACGTTTCTTATTTCATCAATTCTTGAATCGATTAATTGTAAGTCATATAAAGATCTTAGACGTTCTTCAACAGTTACTTCTTTACTCTTTGCCATAGTTTAAAAATACTTAACAGGATTGGTATTTATATTTGATAAAATGATTGCAAAATTAGTGAATTTTTTCTTAAGATGTGCTACTAAACCGTTTTTTGTGTACTGTTCACTTTCATAATGTCCAATATCTGCTAAAATAATTTGATTTTCGGCAGAGAAAAAATCATGGTATTTTAAATCTGCTGTTACAAAAATATCTGCTCCAGCAGCTTTAGCTGCATTTATAGCAAAGCTTCCCGATCCTCCTAAAACGGCTACTTTTTGTATTGGTTTGTTTAATAATTGAGAATGCCTAATGGCTTCTGTATTCATTTTTTCTTTTAAATAACTTAAAAATGTTAATTCTAGCATTGGTGTTGCTAATTCACCAATCATTCCCATTCCTATATTTTGGTTTTTATTTTCCAGTGTTATTATTTCGTAAGCGACTTCTTCGTATGAGTGACTTTTTAAAAGTGTGTTAACAATTTTAGATTCTAAGTGTTTAGAGAACGTTACTGTAATTTTAGTTTCTTCTTCGTAATGTGTTTCTCCTTTTATACCTTTGGTTGGGTTAGAAAATTTGTTACCATTATAACTACCTATACCATTTACATTAAAACTACAGTTATTGTAATTTCCTATAGCTCCTGCACCCGCTTGAAAAAGAGCATTTCTTAATGCTTCAGCGTCTTGTTTTGGTACATAAGTTGTTAATTTTTTTATAGTTTGCGATTGTGGAATTAGAATTTTTTTATGCTTCAGTTCTAACTGATTACTTATTATATCATTTACTCCATTTACATGGTTGTCTAAAGCGGTATGAATGGCATAAATTGCAATGTCATGTTTTATGGCTTTAAGTACTACGCGCTCTACATAATTTTTACCTGTTATCTTTTTTAAGCCTTTAAAAATAATAGGGTGGAAGCTCACTATAAGATTGCATTTATTTGCAATGGCTTCTTCTACAACAGCTTCTAGTGTATCTAGAGTAACTAATACTCCTGTTACTGTTTGCTTTTTGTCTCCTACCAATAGACCAACATTGTCAAAATCTTCAGCATAAGCTAAAGGTGCATAGGTTTCTAAATGATTAATGACATCTTGAACAATCATATTATTTTGTGAATTGATTTAGAAACAAATATAAAATATTTACTTTCGTTATGCTGAAACTGTTTAAATGAAGTTATTAAGATATATTACTTTTCCTTTTGTACCTATTTATTATTTAATAACATGGTTTCGTAATTTGCTTTACGATTATAATATTAAATCTTCAAAATCTTATGATTTGCCAGTAATTTGTGTTGGTAATTTAAGTACAGGAGGAACTGGTAAGACACCTATGGTAGAGTACTTAATACGTTTACTAAAAGATGAATACCAATTGGCTACTTTAAGTAGAGGGTATGGACGTAAAACTAAAGGGTATTTATTAGCTAATGAAAAAGCTTCTGCCGAAACATTAGGCGATGAGCCTTTTCAATTTTTTAATAAGTTTTCTAATACTATTAATGTTGCTGTTGATGGCAATAGACAGAATGGAATTGCTAATCTTTTGAAATTAACTCCAAAGCCAGAGGTTATTATACTAGATGATGCTTTTCAGCACAGAAAAGTAAAAGCAGGGTTTAATATTTTATTAACAACGTATGCTAATTTATATGTTAAGGATTGGGTTTTGCCTTCTGGTAATTTAAGAGAGCCTAGGCAAGGTGCAAAACGAGCACAGTGTATAGTGGTAACTAAATGCCCAAGTACTTTAAGTATAGAGGAAAAACAAACTATAATAAAAAAAATAGCTCCTAAAAATGGTCAGTATGTATTTTTTAGTACCATTGTGTATAGTAATAGTGTCCTTTCTTTAAACAAAGCGAGAGATTTAGAAGCGCTACCTAAATTTACTTTAGTTACTGGTATAGCCAATGCTAATACGCTAATTGCCTTTTTAAGAGGCAAACAACTACAATTTAATCATTTAGAATATAAAGATCATCATCATTTTACTAATGAAGATGTTAATACTATTGCTAAAAATAGTTTAATTATTACTACGGAAAAAGACTATATGAGATTAAAAGATTTTAACCAATTAAAAGATAAGTTGTTTTACTTGCCTATTGAAACACAGTTAGACAATGTTTTAACTTTTAATACTATAGTTAAAAACTACGTTTTAAATAATAGTAATTAGTCTTCGTCTGGAATTAAAGCATTGAATAATTTACGTTCGAAGTCTTCCTGTTTAAAGGGCTTGGATATAATATTGTTAAATCCTGCATCTTCAAATTCTTGCATTTTATCCTCTATAGTTACTGCTGTTAAAGCAAATATAGTAAGTTCTTGATCGAACGTTCGGATAATTTTTGTGGCTTCTATACCACTAATTCCTGGCATATGAATATCCATTAAAACAACATTGTAATCTGTTGTTTTAACTCTATCTACGGCTTCTTCACCGTTGTCGACAACATCACAATTAAGATTCATTTTGTTTAGAATCTTTTTTGTAATCATTTGATTGATTTTGTTGTCTTCTACTACTAAAATTTTAATATTGCTTAAATCCAAGTCATTAACATCATTAAAATAATTAATCTTTTTTTCCTTTACTACTTCGTCTGTATATTGCATTGGGAGTTCAAATATAAAAGTTGATCCTTTACCGAGCTCACTTTTAAGATAAATTTTTCCTTTCAAGATATCAATTAAACCTTTAACAATGGATAAACCTAATCCTGTGCCTCCATATTTACGGTTAATTTGTATAGAACCTTGAGAAAAACTTTCAAATAAGTGTTCTTGCTTTTCTTTACCAATACCTATGCCATTATCTTCTACTTCAAAACGAATGTTATAAATTCCGTTCTTTTCACCAATTTTATTTGCTCTTATCCAGATGTCTCCATCTTTTGTAAATTTTATAGAATTACCAATAAGGTTAATTAATATTTGTGATATTTTTAATTGGTCTGCATTGTAGTTTAAAGGCAAAGTTTTATCGTACTCTAAATGAATTTTTATATTATTATCTAATGCAGAATTGTTTAACGCAGATATTACGTTAGTTATTTTCTTTTTTAAATTGAAGGTTTCAGGTTCTATGTCTACTTTATTTGCTTCAATTTTATTAATTTGAAGAATGTCATTTATAAATGTTAATAAGTAATCTCCTGAGAATTTTAAAGACTTTAAATGTTGTATTTGCTCTGGTTTAGGGTTTTCATCTAACAGCATATTAGTTAAACCTGTAACTGCGTATAAAGGTGTTCTTAGCTCATGTGTTACTGTAGATAAAAAATTGGCCTTTGTTCTAGACGCCAATTCTGCTTTTTCTTTCGCAACTATTAGCTCTGCATTTTTTTTATGTAAAACGTTGTTGGATTTTAACCTAATATTATTGTTTTTATAAAGTGATAATGTTAATAGCGATAATATTGTAATTAAAGCAATACTTAGTATTGTTGTTAATTGATTGAAAGTATTACTTTCCTTTTTTTGAGTTGTTGGTTGGACTTCTTTTTTTAAAACACCAGTCTTTTTTGGTTTAATAATAATTGGCTTTTGGGAAAAAGCAGATTGATTTACGGCTGCTAATGAATCTGATAGTTTTATGTGATACCTTAAATAGTCATTAGATAATTTTAAATTACCATCACTTTTGTGTAGGTCACTTAACACCATGCAGCCTTCTAGTAGTGTGGAGCTATAACCATTAGCCTTGGCTATATCGTAACCATCATTAGCATTTTCTAGAGCTTTTCCTAAATAATTTAGTTTATGTAGTGTTTTGCCTAATTGAATTAAACTACTGCTTAAAATAGGTGTTAACTGTTTTTTCTTGGCTATTTTTATAGCTTTTTCAAGAGTTTTTTTAGCTTTTTCAAAGGCATTATTTTCTAATTGTGCTTTTCCTTTATTTAATAATACTTCTGCTTCTAGGTTAGGTGTACTTTTTTGTCTAAATAATGTTTCTGCAGATTCGTAGTATGCTATGGCTTGGTCGTAATCTTTTTTATCGGCGTATACGTTACCAATAATATTATAAGTTATAGCTAAGTTTTTAATATCATTTGTTGCGCGTTGAATATCTATAGCTTTTATAAGTGTATTTATAGACTTATCGGTTTCTTTAATTTTGTGCTGAAGTTTTCCTATTTTCGAATAAATAAAACCAATATTCTTTTTATTATCAATAGTATTTGCATGATTTAATGCCAGTTCTAAATCTAATAATGCTTGGTAATAGTTATTATTAGCTATATTTTTTTTGTATGAATCAAGTATAGAATCAATTTTAACTTGTGTAGTTTCAATATTGTTTTTAGGAGTATTTTGAGCATTTATAGTAATACCCATTACTAATAAAAATACACAAATAATCTTGTTATAAATAGGCATTTAGAGAGTTGTTTACTCACAAATATAATTATTTATAGGCTAAAGGCGCTTATTTTTTATACAAATTGAGGATTAGATCTATTACTCTATTAGAATATCCCGTTTCATTATCATACCATCCAATAATTTTTACCATGTTACCAATTACCGAGGTCATTTGCGCATCAAAAATACAAGAATGCGGGTTTCCAACAATGTCTATAGATACAATAGGGTCTTCTGTATACTCTAAAATATTTTTATATTTTGTTTGCGAAGCTATTTTAAAGGCTGCATTAATGTCTTCTATAGAAACTGTTTTTTTTACATTAAAGGTTATATCTGTTAATGAGCCGTTTGGTACTGGGACTCTAATACCACAACCTCCTATAACATTTGCTAAATCTGGAAATATTTTAGTTAATGCTTTTGCTGCTCCTGTGGTTGTTGGAACAATAGATTGCCCTGCTGCACGAGCGCGACGTAAATCTCTATGGGGCTGATCGTGTAAACTTTGGTCGGTTGTATAGGAGTGTATTGTTGTTATGTATGCTTGATTAATACCACAAAGGTCATTTATAACAGCAATCATAGGTGCTGCATTATTTGTGGTACAGGAGGCATTAGAAATAATGTTTTCCTCTCCAGTTAATATATGCTCATTGGTTCCTAAAACAATGGTTTTTATGTCGTCTTCTAAAGGAGGAACACTTAATATAACACGTTTAGCTCCATTGTTTATATGGTATTGTAGTTCTTGCGATGTTTTAAATTTGCCTGAGGCTTCAATAACAATGTCTACATTAAAGGGAGTCCAATCTATTGTTTTTGGATGTGTTTCATTTAAAAGTGGAACTAATTTATCATTAATAATGATATGATGCTCATTATGAGAAATATTACTTTTAAATACGCCATGAATACTATCGTATTTTAATAAATGACTCAGGGTTTTTGTATCGGCAAGATCATTAATCGCTACAACAGTTATAGCTGAATGTTCATGTAATAACCTAAAAACTCTTCGGCCAATACGACCAAAACCATTTATGGCAACTCTTATCATTAATTAATGTGTTTTTGAGCTTTGTATGAAGAACGCACTAAAGCACTACTTTCTACATGACGAAATCCTAAATCTAGACCAATTTTTTTATACTCTTCAAATTGATCTGGTGTTATAAATTGTTTTACAGGCAAATGTTTTTTACTTGGTTGTAAATACTGACCAATGGTAACGACATCTACGTCGTTATTACGTAAATCATGAAGTGTTTCTATAACTTCTTCACGAGTTTCTCCTAAACCTAGCATAATGCCAGATTTTGTGCGGCGTTGTCCTTGTTGTTTTAAATATTTTAAAACGCCCATACTTCTATCGTATTTTGCTTGTATACGAACTTCTCTAGTTAATCGCCTTACAGTCTCAATATTATGAGAAACAACTTCTGGAGCCACTTCTATAATGCGATCAAGGTGTCTTTCTATACCTTGGAAATCTGGTATTAAGGTTTCTAAAGTAGTATTAGGGTTCATTCTACGAACAGCTTTTACAGTTTCTGCCCACATAATGCTTCCCATATCTTTTATATCATCGCGATCTACACTGGTTAAAACAGCGTGTTTAATGTTCATTATTTTTATAGAACGTGCTACTTTTTCTGGTTCATCCCAATCTACTGTTTCTGGTCTTCCCGTTTTTACGCCACAAAATCCACAAGAACGTGTGCATACATTTCCTAAAATCATAAAGGTTGCAGTACCTTCTCCCCAACACTCTCCCATATTAGGACAACTACCAGAGGTGCAAATAGTATTTAATTTGTACTTATCTACTAGCCCTCGTAACTCTGTGTATTTTTTACCTGTTGGTAACTTTACACGTAACCACTTTGGTTTTGGCTGTCTTTGTTCAGGTAGTATTACAGATTGTGTTTCACTCTTCATAAAAGCAATTGTTTTAGAGGTACAAAGATACGAAGTAAATGTTAGTTTTATGTAGTAATTTTAAATAGGGAACTAAGCTATATTATAGTAAGGTACCAAATGCTAAAACCTATTAAAAAAACAATGCCTAGCAAACTTAAAAAATGTAATCCTTTGGTTGGTCTCCATAGCTTTGGAGTATGCTTACCACTAATTAATATATAGTTAATTATAGCATAAAAAGGCGCTGTTATAAACGATAGAATAGTTGCTATTTCTATTAATTTCCCCATTTCTGAAAGGAAAAAGAAAAAAATAATTATTGTACCAAAAACGAGTAAAAGTATCCAAAATAAATAACCTCGTTTTATGGTTATATCTCCTAATAATTCAGTTGTTTTATGCATGGCTCTTGGGGAAGCATCTAGCGTTGTTAATGTGGTGCTAAACATTGTTGTAAAAGCTGCAATACCAATAATAATGTAGGACCAATTTCCTAAACTATTAGTATACATTTGTATTAGCTGGTTAGAAAAAACACCAGCTTTATTACTAAAGGTTTCGCCACTTTTATACATGACTAAAGCTCCTAAAAGGACAAAGCCAATCCCTAAAATAATAGTTCCAACATAACCAATATTAAAATCTAATAAAGCAGATTTTGGGGTAAATTCTGATGCTTCTTTTTGCTTTTCAATCGCCCATAGTGAGTGCCATATAGAAATATCTAAAGGTGCAGGCATCCATCCCATAAAAGCAATAAGAAACCCAATTTCTATAGTGTTTAAAGCTGTTGGTAATTTTTGTGATAATGTAATAGTTGTTTCATTTTTTAATAAAGCCATAGTTACTGCAACGAGTGTACTTATGGTGAGTGTTATAATAATGATTTTAATGAGCTTATCTAATAACTTGTATTTACCAATAAATAAAATTGATAGACAAATTAAAAGAATGATAACGGTCCATATTTGAATACTGTTAATTGTAATACTACCAATAATTATAGGAGAAAAGTCTCCAAATAAACTAGAGGCTAACCCAGCGGTAACAATAGTTACGGCAGTTTGTATAGTAAACATGGTTGCAAATGTGAGAATGAAGTAGGTAATTAAAACACCTTTGCCTAGTTTTTTATAACCTTGCAATAAGCTTTCTCCTGTAGCTGCAGCATAACGAGGGCCAAATTGAAAGAATGGATATTTAAAAAGGTTTACTAGCAATAAAGCCCAAAGTAAGCTTAAACCAAAATCGGCACCAGCTCTTGTAGACTGTACTAAATGGGAGACACCAATGGCAGCACCAGCAAATAACAACCCAGGCCCTAGTTTTTTAATTGAAACCATTTAATGCTTTTTAATAATTTCAGCTAATAATTTTTTTGCTCGTAATAATTTTACTTTTACATTATTCATAGGCTCTTCAAGTTCTTGGCTAATTTCTTTATAACTAAGTTCTTGAAAGTAACGTAGATTAATAACTTCTTGATAGTGAGGTTTTAATTTTTTTATATCCCGAAGTAATTTCGCTAGGTTTTGCTCAGTAATTAATTTGTCTTCTGGTGTTGGAGATTCGTCTGCTACTTTATAAACTTTATCATCTTCATGATCTGTGATTTTTGAGTTTATGGAGCTTTTAGCTTTTCGTAATAAATCTATATGAATATTTTTAGAAATGGTTATTAACCATGTTTTAAAAGTATACTGCTCTTTATATGTTTCTATACGATCGAATGCTTTAGAGAATGTTTGAATAGTTATATCCTCTGCATCGTTTTCGTTTTTTATGCGTTTTAATTGAAAACCATAAACACTATCCCAGAATTCATCTAATAAAAAATTAAATGCTTTTTGATCGTTCTGTTTTGCTTTTTTTATGGCGTCTTCTACTTCCAATATTTTGGTTTTGATATTAGATTGGATATAAATATAGTTAATTGAAATACAATTAAAAATAATTCTAAAAAAGGAAGTAAAAATAAAAGATCTATCTCATTAAGTTTTTTTGCTGAAAATCCTACAACTAGATATTGTGTTATAAGTCTTACAATAATTAACACAGTAACAACTTTCCAATAAAAGAGTGTTGTTAAAAGAATAATTGCAAATAGCCAAAATAATAATTGTGAGCTGTAAAACAGCGCCAGCAAACTTTTATGAATAAATTTATAATTGTTTGCTGTAGAAACATGTCTTCTTTTTTGAATAAACCAATCTTTAAAGCTTTTTTTAGGAATGGAGTAGGTAAAGCTTTTTTGATCTATACATATACTTGTGTTTTTTGAATTTGCTGCTTCGTTTATAAATAAATCATCATCTCCAGAGCGTATATTTATGTGTTTTATAAAACCATTGGTTTTATAAAATTCCGAACGATTATAGGCTAAGTTACGGCCTACACCCATATATGGGATTCCTATTTTTGCAAAAGAAAAGTATTGTATCGCTGTTAAAAGTGTTTCGTAACGTATTAATTTGTTTAATAGGGAATATTTGGATTTTATGTAAGCGCCGTAACCTAAAACAATTGTATTAGTTTCAGAAAAATTACTAATCATTGATTTTATCCATTGATTAGAAACAGGTTCACAATCTGCATCTGTAAATAATAAATGCTCGTGTGTTGCCGCTTTTATGCCCAGTGTAAGTGCATATTTTTTATTACCCCAAAAGGCTTCTATATTTTTAACATTAACAATTTTTATGTTGTTGTGTTGTTCTGCAAAAGCTTCCATTATATCCAGAGTATCATCTGAAGAGGCATCATTAATTAAAACAATTTCAAAATTAGGATAGTCCTGTTTTAAAATGGAAGGCAAAAAACGCTTTAAATTCTCAGCTTCATTTTTAGCACAAATAATAAGGGAAACACTATGGTGTTTTTCTTTTTTATTTGTGATTTTATTAAAAGCAAAATTACCAAAGAGAACAGCATAAAACACAACTTGTATACATACTATAACTATAAAGCTATAGAATACAATATCAAGTATTAGCATATTTTGTTACGAGTGTTGAGGTTCGTTACAATCTCCAAATTGCTCTGGAGTTTTTCCACAAAAACCACAAGCTTCCCCATCTTTATTTAACATAGGGTTCTGGCTAGCGCATGTTCCAGCAAACTTACCATCTTTTTTTGCCCATATTTTTATAGCAATTCCAGCTACAGCAATTCCTAATAATGCTAATGTGAGTAATAAGAGTTTCACGTGTTTTTAATTTTAATGTATTGGGATTACAAAGATAATGGTTTTAAAGTATTATTTATAGAAACTCTTTTATTATAGTTAAAATGTCGCTTTAGCAGATTTTTTTGCATTTAATCTAAAGTGTATGTTTAATACAGATGTTATTTTGTTTTTAAAAAAGTAGAATTAATACCTTTTACTATTATTAACCAATTAGTTACATTTTTATGAGAAAATTATTTGCAGAATTTTTTGGAACCTTCTGGCTTGTTTTTGGAGGTTGTGGTAGTGCTGTTTTTGCAGCTGCTTATCCAGAATTAGGTATTGGATTTGTTGGTGTTGCACTAGCATTTGGTTTAACAGTTTTAACTATGGCTTATGCCGTTGGGCATATTTCTGGAGGGCATTTTAACCCAGCTGTATCTTTTGGGCTTTGGGCAGGAGGTAAATTCTCAGGCAAAGAATTGTTAGGCTATATTATTGCGCAAGTTGTAGGGGCCATTGTTGCCGCAAGTACTTTATATTTAATAGTCTCAGGTAAAGAAGGTTTTACTAGCGTGGGCAGTTTTGCCGCTAATGGCTATGGAGAGTTGTCTCCAGATGGTTATTCTATGCTTTCTGGATTAATAGTAGAGTTTTTACTAACATTCTTTTTTCTGCTTATTATTTTAGGTAGCACAAGTAATAAAGTACCTAAAGGTTTTGCTCCTATAGCCATAGGGTTAGGGTTAACACTTATACATTTAATTAGTATTCCTATAACTAACACTTCTGTAAACCCAGCACGATCTACTAGTCAAGCTTTATTTGCTGGAGGCGATTATTCTGCACAATTATGGCTGTTTTGGTTCGCTCCTATAGCTGGGGCTATTGTAGCCGGTTTTATTCATAAAGCATTATTCGATCAAGAATAATGCTTTATTTATATACGCAGAACCCCGTTAATTAATTAACGGGGTTCTTAATTTATATACGACTATTTTTTAATTAGTCATTAATTTTTAATTCTATCTCAGCAACAGGTGTGTCTCCAGAAATATTTTCGCTACCACCTTTGGGTTCTATGGTAATGGTAAGACCTAGAGCATCTTCTGTGTAAGGTATTTTTTGTAAGCGTCTATCTGTTTCACTTAAAATACCTAAACTAACCATTCTGTCTTGCATTTCTGCCCAAATCTGGTAACATTTCTCTTTTGGTAATGTAGGTAATGCTACAACATCTATCATAGATGTTTTTTCTTTAGGGTTTATATATGCTACAGTTTTTAAATTTTTAGCTCTTTTATTTCCTTTAATAATGTATTTTTCTGTTTCTGGATTATTAAGTTGGGCAAACTGCTCCATTAAAGCTTCTAGCTTAGAGTTGTTTTTATCTATATCGTTTCTTAAATCGAAAAGCTCATCAACAACTATTTGGTTTTCATTAGTTAATTTTTGATTTAAGTTAAAGAAATAGAAAGAAGCACTTGCAAATAATAAGGCAGCAACACTGGCAGCAACACCAAATTTATACCATGATTTTTTTGAAGGTACTGTGTTTAAAGCTACAACAGGTTTATCGTCTATAGATTCTAAAATAGATCCTAATAGATGTAATGGCACTTCTTCTGCATTGGTTTGGGCTACAAGTTCCAGTTGATTTTGCATAGTATTATATGCGGCTTTTACCTCTGGATACTTTTTAATGTAATCTTCTACCTTGAGAGTTTCTTCTGGGGTTGTCTGGCCTATTAGATAATTCTCTAATAAGTCAGAGTTTAAAAAAGTAGTTATATCAACATTCATTATACTTATAATTAAGGGTGGTAAATTTTTTTTAATTCACGTAATCCTATTTTTAATCTCGATTTTATAGTTCCTAATGGAATCTCTAATTCATCACTGGCTTCTTGCTGTGTCATCCCTTCAAAATAAAGAGCATTAATTACAGTCTGATATTTTAAATCTAAGCTTCCAATATGTCGTTTTATATCTAGAGTATCCTCATTTAAGCTATCGGTAGTCAACTTATATACGTTAGAAGCTTCAATTTGGATTTCTTTATTTGTTTTGTTTGTTACAGATCTTATTTTATCTATAGCTGTATTGTATGCAATTCTGTACAACCAAGTAAATAATTTTGCTTTTTCAGGATTGTATGTTTTTCCTTTTTTCCAGACTTTTACAAAACTTTCTTGAAGCACATCTTGTGCTAAATCATCATCTGTAATTACTTTTTTTATAACACCTAATAGTGCACCAGAATAATTTTCATATAATAGTGAAATGGCTTTTTTATTACCATTTTTTAAAAATGCTACAATATCTTTTTCTACTGTTGTATTCAATGTTAGAGGGAGTGTTTATTGTTAGTTAACAGTTGTATGCTTGAGTTATTGTGTTGAATTATAAAATATTAACTTCAGCTTCTATCGATACATTAAAGATACGATAAATAGTTTTTTGAATAAGTTTTGAGAGCAATAAGATATCTTTTCCTTGTGCACCACCATAATTTACAAGTACAAGAGCTTGTTTTTTGTGGACTCCGTAATTGCCAAATGTTTTGCCTTTAAACCCTGCTTTTTCAATAAGCCAACCAGCTGGAACTTTTACTTCTTTATCTGAAACTTTATAACTTGGTACTTCTGGGAAATTAGATTGTAGTCGCTTAAAATCCTCTATAGGAATAATTGGGTTTTTAAAGAAGCTACCACTATTCCCAATTTTTTTTGGGTTTGGTAATTTACTTTCTCGAATAGCAATTACAGCTTCCGAAATCGTTTTAATGGTAGGTTTTATAATGTTCATTACTTCTAATTGGGACTGTATTGCGCCATAATTAGTTCGTAATACATGGTTCGATTTTGTTAGTTTGAAAACAACATTAAGTATAATATATTGCCTTTTAGCTTGTTGTTTAAAAATAGAATTACGGTAGCCAAAGTTACAGTCAGCTTTGTTAAACGTTTCTATAGTTAAAGTTTCTAGGTTTAATACCTCGCAGGATACAAAATGATCTTTTAACTCTACACCATAAGCTCCTATGTTTTGAATTGGTGAAGTTCCTACATTTCCGGGAATTAGAGACATGTTTTCTAATCCTCCAAAGTCTTTATTTATACACCATAACACAAATTCATGCCAATTTTCACCAGCCTCTGCCTTTACTAGAACAGAAGTGTCTTCTTGAGAAATAATAGAAATACCTTTAAGGTTAATATGTATTACTAAAGCATTAATGGCTTGAGTGAGTAGCATATTACTACCACCACCAAGAATTAATTTATTAGGGTATTCTTTTAGTTTTAAAACCGATTTTAATTCTGGTATAGATGTTACAGATACAAAATGCTTCGCATTAACATCTATACCAAAAGTATTGTAGGGCTTTAAAGATATGTCTGTTTTAATGTGCACTAATCTTTATAGACTTTTAAAGCTTCTTTTATAATATTTACAGCTTTTATTAAGCTTTCTTTATTAAGTACGTATGCAATACGTATTTGGTTCATTCCAACTCCAGGAGTCGAATAAAAACCTGCTGCTGGAGCTACCATAACTGTTTCTCCATCAACATCAAAAGACTCTAAAAGCCATTGTGCAAATTTATCGCTATTTTTTATAGGAAGTTCGGCAATACAATAAAAAGCTCCTTTAGGTTTTGCCACTTTTAGTCCTTCAATTTTATTTAATTCGGCTATTAAAGTATTTCGTCTTTCTACATATTCATCTATAACATCATCAAAGTAGCTCTGTGGTGTATTTAATGCTGCTTCGCTAGCAATTTGCGCTAGTGTAGGAGGGCTTAGTCTAGCTTGTGCAAATTTTAAAGCAGTCTCTATAACATTTTTGTTTTTAGAAACCATACATCCAATTCTTGCACCACACATGCTGTATCGCTTAGAAACAGAATCTATAATTATAGCATGATTGCTTAAACTTTCTTCTTGCAGAATAGAGTAATGTTTTGCACCATCGTAGGCAAACTCACGGTATACCTCGTCTGCAATTAAAAATAAATCATGTTTTTTTACAATTTCTGCGAGCTTTTGTATTTCTTCTTTAGAGTATAAGTAACCTGTGGGATTGCCTGGGTTACATATAAGAATCGCTTTTGTTTTAGGAGAGATTAATTTTTCAAACTCTTCAATAGGAGGTAGGGCAAAATTATCTTCTATTTTAGAAATTACAGGAACCACTTTTACGCCAGATGCTGTTGAGAAGCCATTATAGTTAGCATAGAAAGGTTCTGGTATAATAACTTCATCGTCTACATCCATAATAGTTCCAAAAGTAAATAGTAATGCTTCACTACCTCCTGTCGTTACAATAATATCATCATGCTTTACATGAATGTTATTTTTGGCATAATAATTTGCTATTTTTTCACGGTATCCCTCAGAGCCTTCAGACCTAGTATATGCTAGAATATCTAAAGAATGTATTTTTACTGCATCTAGTGCTACTTGTGGTGTTTTTATATCTGGTTGACCAATATTTAAATGGTATACAGTTTTACCTTGTTTATATGCTTTTTCAGCAAAAGGAACAAGCTTTCTTATAGGGGATTGCGGCATTAACTGGCCTTTCTTAGATATTGTTGGCATAACATTAATTTTAAAAAACAAAGTTGCGAAAAAATATCTTAAAATTTGTTTAAAAAACAAGCTTTTATGTGTCTAGTTTGCCAAAGTTGTTTAACTTGAAAGTTGCTATACACTTACTTATGCCATTTAAACGTTTTTTTTCTTTTCTTTTTTTATCAGTTTTCTTGATAACTTATTGCTCTTCACAGGGTAAATATAAAATGATGAATAAAAAAGGGACTGATAAAATTAAAATTCAGCTTATAAATAATGTTATTGTTATACCAGTTGAAGTTAATGGCGTGTCTTTATCCTTTTTATTAGATACAGGAGTGTCAAGACCTATAGTTTTTAATTTTTTAAAAGCTTCAGATTCTTTAGAGATTTTAAATGCAGAAAGAATATACTTAAAAGGGTTAGGGAATGATGGGCATGTAGAAGCTTTAAAATCATCAAAAAACGAATTTAAAATAGGAGACGCTATTAATACCAATCAAAGTTTTTATGTGGTTTTCGATTCTTCTATAAATTTTGCACCTCGATTAGGAATTCCTATACATGGTATTATTGGTTATGATATTTTTAAGGATTTTGTGGTTGACATTAATTATAGGAGTAAGTATATAAAATTAACAGACCCAGATAAGTATAAGCAGAAATCATGTAAAAGGTGTGAAGAGTATAATTTAGAATTCTATAATAATAAACCTTACTTTAATGTACAAAGTGTTGTAAATAATAAAACTATCCCTATTAAGCTATTAATAGATTCGGGAAGTAGCGATGCTTTGTGGTTATTTGAAAATGATAGCATAGGTTTAACTGTTGGGGATAATTATTTTAAAGACTTTTTAGGATATGGACTAAGTGGAGTTGTGCATGGTAAACGATCTAAAATAGATGAAATTAAATTAAATTCATTTAGGTTGAAAAAACCTAAAGTAGCATTCCCAGACTCTACAATTATAGCAACAATTAGAAAAATTAAAGGAAGAAATGGCAGTGTTGGAGGCGAGATATTAAAGCGTTTTAATGTAACAATGAATTACAGGAGAGCAAAAATGATACTAAAGAAAAATGCTAATTTTAGGGAGCCATTCTCATACAATAAAAGTGGAATTCAGTTAGAGCATGATGGTGTACGTTTGGTTACAGAAATAAACAATGTTCCGACTTCTTCGTCTGCAAATGTTAAAGGGAATACTATACAAGTTCAAGCTGTTATAGCAACAAAGTCTAAATTTGTTATTAAACCAGCGTATAGTATAGGGAGCGTAAGACCTGGCTCTCCAGCAGAAAGAGTAGGGTTAAAAAAAGGAGATGTTGTTATTTCTTTTAATGGAAAAGATACTAAAAGTTATAGTTTACAAGAGATAATGAGCCGGTTTTATGAAGAAGAAGGGAAACGCATACGTTTAGTTGTAGAGCGAAATGGTATTCCTATAAAAGTTTCTTTTTATTTAGAGTCGCTTTTAAAAGAATAGAGAATAATACATAACTAAAAAAGCCGAAGTATTTATTTTACTTCGGCTTTTTTAGTTATAAAATGATAGATTATTGTTCCATCACACTTCTCTTTTTACTTTTTAGTACGCTTGTTTTAGAAGGATCTATTACTTTTCCTTTAATTTTTAAAGCGACATTAGGTGTCTCTGCATTAGAAACAACAGTAATTGTTTTTCTAATAGGGTTTACTCTATTAGTATCGTATTTAACTTCAATTTCTCCTGTTTTACCTGGCATAATTGGTTCCTCAGGTTTTTTAGGTACAGTACAACCACAACTAGAACTTACTTTGCTAATTATTAAAGGAGCGTCTCCAGTGTTTGTAAATTCAAAAACTCTAACACCATCAGCACCTTTCTCAATAGTTCCGTAATCTATTGTAGTTTGTTTAAACTCAATTTTAGCCACTTTATCTTGTGCGTTAACCGAAAGACTAATCAACCCGATAAACAATATTGTTAAAACTTTTTTCATCATTATTTTATTTTAATTCGTTGTAAATCTAACTACTTTTTATTCGTTCTGCAAAAATATTAGATGTAATACACTCTTGCAAATGCATATAGCATATTTAACTGTACATTAATATCTGTTATAATTTCGCAGAAACAGAAATATAAGTATTTTTGCTAATTATTATTCAAAAACTATTCCAAAGTATGAGCATTCCATCAAAATATGATGCAAAACAGGTAGAGAGCAAGTGGTACGACTACTGGATGAAAAATAATTATTTTCATTCTACACCAGACGAAAGAGAACCGTATACAATAGTTATACCTCCACCAAACGTCACAGGAGTGCTGCATATGGGACACATGTTAAATAACACCATTCAGGATGTATTAATTCGTCGTGCACGTTTACAAGGTAAAAATGCATGTTGGGTGCCTGGTACCGATCATGCTTCTATTGCTACAGAAGCAAAAGTAGTAGCGAAATTAAAATCTCAAGGAATTGATAAAAATGATCTTACTAGAGATGAATTTTTAAAACATGCTTGGGATTGGACAGAAGAGTACGGAGGTGTTATTCTAGAACAACTTAAAAAGTTAGGCTGTTCTTGCGATTGGGATCGTACTAAGTTTACCATGGATGACGATATGTCTGAAGCTGTAATAAAGGTATTTGTAGATTTATACGAAAAAGGATTAATTTACAGAGGTTACCGTATGGTTAACTGGGATCCAGAAGCAAAAACAACATTATCGGACGAAGAGGTAATACACGAAGAGCGTCAAGGATTGTTATACTATTTAAACTATAAAATAGAAGGAAGCGACGATACATTAACTATTGCTACCACAAGGCCAGAAACTATTTTTGGGGATACGGCAATATGCATTAATCCTAACGATGAACGTTTTACACATTTAAAAGGTAAAAAAGCCATTGTACCTATATGTAACCGTGTTATTCCAATTATAGAGGATGAGTATGTAGATGTAGAATTTGGAACAGGGTGTTTAAAAGTAACACCAGCACACGATGAAAATGATAAAGTATTAGGAGATAAACACAAGTTAGAAGTTATAGATATATTTAATGACGATGCGTCGTTAAATAGTTTCGGGATGCAGTTTGAAGGGCAAGATCGTTTTGTAGCCAGAAAAGCAGTAGCTAAAGAACTAGAAGCCACTGGTGTTTTAGCAAAAACGGAAACACATACAAATAAAGTAGGAACATCGGAACGTACAAAAGCTGTTATCGAGCCAAGATTAAGCGACCAATGGTTTCTTAAAATGGAAGAATTAGTAAAACCTGCTATAAAAGCTGTTCTTGAAGATGAAGACGTAAAATTATTTCCAAAGAAATTTGAAAATACGTACAGACATTGGATGGAAAATATTCGTGATTGGAATATTTCTAGACAACTATTATGGGGGCAACAAATTCCTGCCTATTATTATGGTGACGGTAAAGAGGATTTTGTTGTTGCAGAAAATATAGATGAAGCTTTAATAAAAGTACAAACAAAAACAGGAGATTCTAATTTAAAGGTAGAAGATTTAAAACAAGATACAGATGCCTTAGATACTTGGTTCTCATCTTGGTTATGGCCAATGAGTGTTTTCGATGGGATTAGAAATCCTGAAAACGAAGAAATAAAATACTATTATCCAACTAACGATTTAGTAACGGGGCCAGACATTTTATTCTTCTGGGTAGCACGTATGATTATTGCTGGTTATGAGTATAAAGGTGAAAAACCGTTTAGTAATGTATACTTAACTGGTTTAGTCCGCGATAAGCAACGTCGTAAAATGAGTAAGTCTCTTGGTAATTCTCCAGATGCATTAAAATTAATAGACGATTATGGAGCAGGAGGAGTACGTGTTGGTCTATTACTAAGTAGTGCAGCAGGAAACGATTTAATGTTCGATGAAGCCTTGTGCGACCAAGGAAAGAAATTTGGTAATAAAATATGGAATGCCTACCGTTTAATAGATGGTTGGGAAGTAGATGAAACCATACCGCAACCTAATGCTAGTAAAATAGCAATTGAGTGGTACGAAGCTAAATTTCAGAAAGCATTACTAGAAATTGAAGACCATTTTGGTAAGTACAGATTAAGTGATGCTTTAATGACAACTTATAAATTAATTTTTGATGATTTCTGTGGTTGGATGCTAGAAATGGTTAAGCCTGGGTATCAACAACCAATAGATGCTAAAACATTACAAAGTGTCATTACTATTTTTGAAGATAACTTAAAAATAGTACACCCGTTTATGCCGTTCTTAACAGAAGATTTATGGCATTATATTGCAGATAGAACGCCAGAAGAAGCATTAATCGTTGCTAAATGGCCAGAAGCAAAACCTATAAACGAAACTTTAATTACAGAGTTCGATTTTGCTTCGGAAGTCATTTCTGGGATTAGAAACATTAGAAAACAAAAAAATATAGCGTTTAAAGATGCTATAGGTTTTTCTGTGATAAATAACGAAGATGTAAAGACTACATTCGATGAGGTTATCGCTAAGTTGGGTAATTTAGAAGCAATAAACTATGTTTCTGAAACTGTAGAAGGAGCATTAACCTTTAGAGTGAAAGCTAACGAATATTTTGTGCCAATGGCAGGAAGTATAGATGTAGAGGCAGAGATTAAAAAACTAACTGAAGAGTTAAATTATACAGAAGGCTTCTTGAAATCTGTACAAAAGAAACTGTCTAACGAACGTTTTGTTGCAGGAGCGCCAGAGCAAGTTGTTGCTAGTGAAAAGAAAAAAGAAGCAGATGCTTTATCTAAAATAGAAACAATAAAAGCAAGTTTAGCGAGTTTGCAGTAAAATTGTTTTGTATAGTATTAAAAAGCCTTTCTATTAGAGTATAGAAAGGCTTTTTTTAGTTTGATTAATAGTGATGCAGATTTAACAATTATTAGTTCTTTTTAAAAGGTGTTTATTTATTTGGTACTAAAAAGTGAGTTTTGTTACCCAGTCATGTTAGCAAATAATAATTTTTTAATATACGTTGTAGCTAACTTGGGCAAATAAATATCTTGTACAGCCACCACATAATGTTTGTGTTTTATAAAATGTAACATAAGCAATTAAATAATCTGTGTAGTTTGCATCTCCATAAGCTTTTGCTTCGCATGCAAAATGTTGTTTAATCTGGTTTGATATAGCTGGGGTAATATTATCTGATAAATAATCGTATGTTCCTGAGGTTGGGTTTTCGTCATCAATAATGTTAAATGTAACCGAGCAAACTTGAAGTGGTTGAGGAGCTCCCATACAGGTGCTAAAATCTTCATTACAGTAAAAGATACTTTTTAATTCTTCATCTAGATGATTACTACCGAGGCTATCGTAAGATAGATTAATTGTAATATCGTCTAATGAAAATGTGTCTGTACACGCATTCATTGCAGAAGCATCTACAGTAGCTGTTTCTGCATAACAAAGTTCTACAAAATTTGGGTTTTTATTACTATGTGTAGTTGCTTCTGTATCGGTATTTAGTTCATCTGTATTAGAACATGAGTGTAACACTGGAATTAATAGAAGTAGTAAGATTGTATATTTAAATATGCTTTTCATGAGTTTATATTTTTATAATTTTTTTTGTGTATGTAGTATTGTTTTTAGTTGTAATTTTTAGGTGGTAAATACCTGTTTTTAGATTAGAAATATTGATTTTATGTTGTTTTAAGTTATCGTATTTAGTAATTAAAACACCTTGAATATTGTATAATTCTACAGAAGTTATGTTTTCTGATTGTTTTAAGAATTCAATACGTATTTCATCTTTTGCTGGATTAGGATGTAATAAGATCCTTTTATCTCTAATTTCGTTAGATTGAGGTTTTGCGTTAAATTTATTAGTAGTAGTTTGAGGTATGTTACAATCTAGGGCCAATCCATTATCTATATTTAGACTTATATAACCTCCAGGTTGAGGTGAATAATCTCCACTTAAAATTTCAATATTATTCCTTGCTATAAATTTTAATTTAGATTCTCCTGTAACATCATTATTGGTCATTTTAATTTCATAAGGAGCAGTTACCAATTTATAAAACCAAGGTCTGTATAAAATTCTGTCTTTAACCTCTACTGTACCAAGCGGATCTGCCATGTCTTTTGCCATTTTCACGGCTTCATATGCATCTAGTTTACCAGCCCCTAGCTTACCAAAGTAAGGTAAGTTCTGAGGTAAATGGTCTATTCTTACTGCGGTAAGCTTCAATATGGTTTCTACTTCTTTAGGATCTAGACAATAATTTTGATCAAACATTAAAGCAATAGTGCCAGATACTATTGGAGAAGAGAACGATGTACCACTGCCGTTATCACCATAGCCTGTAAGCCCTCCTCTTGGATCTACAAAAGATAAACCCATAGCAGGAGCAGCAATATCTACCGAATCATTGTGTTGAGTGGATACCCATTCTCCATTTCTTTTAAATTCGTGGTAATCTAAAAATATTTCTCTGCCTCCAAATACTTCATTTTGATGCCCAATTCCTGTTACGGAAATGACGTTCCTAAAAGCAGCAGGATAAATAAGGGATTCACTGGAGCCATGAATGGCAGCGCCATTACCAGCAGAACCTACTACAACGACACCTCTATCTTCTACTATTTCATTATAACTATCTTGTAAATAAGTAGAAGAACTAGAGATCCAAGCTGTATTTATTACTTTAACTCCTTCAATTTGAGATAGTATGTCTACACCATTAGTGCGCCCTCGATAATGGTATATAGACGAATTGTAGCCCGTTGCCGAAAGACCAAGTCCATTATCTGTATTGGCTGCCGCAAAAGATGATACCCAACTTCCATGCTGATGACTCCCAGTTATTAAATTGGGGGCATTATTTCCACCAACTTGAGTCACTTTATTTTCAAAATCTTCATGCATTGGATTTATACTATTATCTGAAACACCAATAATTACATTCTCAGATCCTGTAGAGATATCCCAAGCTTCAGGAGCACGTATGTAATTAAGTTCTTCTTGGTCTACATTCGTATAGCCTCCAGTAGTTCCAAAGTCGTTGGGAAAAACTAATGTTTCACTATAAATTTCAATAAGTTCAGGGAAATAATTACTGAAACTCTTTTTTAGATTATGCATTAACTGCATATCATTACAAACTATCATATACATGTTTTGTAAAGATGATTTTTTTGAATTTTTAAAAACACGTTCTACACTATATATCTCATAAGAGTTTATAAGAAAGTCTAATCTAGAATCTCCAGTGTTAGATGAGTTTATACGATTCCCTTTAAAATCATGTGTTACTACAGGTGTATTATGTAATAGGGGGACCTTGGCATAAAATGAAGGATAGTCTTGAGCAAACCCTAAATTTGTACAAAACAGGATAAGACAAATTATTAAAATCTTCATTTTAGTCTATTTTAGATTTAATTAACTCTATTTCTTTCTTCAATTGAATCGTATACAGTGTAAGCTCTTCAATTTTTTCAAGTAACTTAGCATTCATAGCTCCTAATTCGATACCGTTTTCCAATACTTCTGCTTCTGAAGGAACATTTGGTAAGTGTCCATTTTTGTTAATAAAGGCTTCTACTTCGTCTAATGGTTTTAAGTTGTAATCTGCTTTAAAAACATAATCTGCCCAAGTGGTGTATACTTTTACACCGTGTGCGCGTACTTTTCCGTTTATAGATAAACGATAAGTGTCATCACCATCAGTAAAGGAATTAGTGCCAATACCTACGTTTCCATTAGGGAATAGAATATTATCAATATTTAATCCAGATCCTCTATTAATGGTAAAGGCTTCTTGTATAGAAGTCATGTCGTCCGATTCTGTAAAGATTTTAAAATTCCCGTTTATTATGGATAAAGCCCATAACCTTTCATTAGTAGGTCTAGAAGCATTGTTTAAAAATAATTGTGTAGCAAAATCACCTTCTACCCAGGCGTTTACAAAAGCTGGAATGGTATTTTTATTTCCAACAATTAATTGGGAGGTTTTAGTCGTTCCGTTAACGTCTAGTTTTTGAACAGGATTAGTTTCTGAAATCCCTACATTTCCCGATGCTAAATTCTCTGTAATGAGTTGAGCATTACAAAGGCATGTTGCTAAAAATGTAAGAAGTAAGATTGTTTTTTTCATGGTTTTAAGTTTTTAATTAATAGTTATTGTTTTATGATTTTTTTAGTATAGGTTTTATTATTAGCAGTTTTTATAGTAACGAAATAGATACCCTCTTCTAATTGTGATACATTTAAACGATTTTGCGCTATAGTATTTTTATTAAGCATTAATTGTCCTTGTGTATTGTACACCGTAACAGATTGTATTTTATCTTCTGTATTGGTAAGCTTTATATTAATGTGCCCATGACTTGGATTTGGATGAAGTGTTACACCACCAAAAGCTGTATCTAGAGTGTTTTGACTACTAATTTTATTAGGAGCTGTACTTGCACAGAAAATATTAATATCATCTATGGCTATATATCCATCATTAACAGGATTATTAGGGTCTGGATGTAAAGGAAATTGTAATGTTAAGGTTGTCGATGTGGTTGTTGCGTCAGTTGTAAAGGTCATAGTCCTTTTATGCCAATAATTATAGTCGTCAGTATAATAGGTGTCAGGACCATTCCATTCTTGACCAGCAAAAGAGACTTTAGTATTGTAATATAAATTAGCTGTTTGTCTACCAGGAGCATGTGTGCGAACTGGTAAATCATAAAATTCTATTTGATA